>DAMDNS010000049.1:0-10173 GCA_032083605.1 Ureibacillus sp. | reverse complement strand
ATAAGATTAAAGGGGTTTTTTATAATGACAAATATATTAGTAATTAAAGCAAATAACCGTCCAGATGGCGTTTCAACTAAGATGTATGAGGCTTATGTAGAGGAAGCAATGAAAGTTGAAGATGTAAATATAACGACATACGATTTATTTGCAGAGGATACACCATATTTTGGACAAGAATTGTTCAATGCATTTGGTAAGCTGCAAAACGGTGAAGAACTAACAGAAGTAGAGTCTCGTCTTTTAGCAGCTAAGCAAAAAGCGATGGATGCTGTAACAACAGCTGATGTGGTTGTACTTGCTTTCCCGCTTTGGAATTTAACAATACCTGCGAAATTACAAACATTCATTGATTATATCTATTCAGTAGGATTCATGTTCAAATATGGAGCAGATGGCCAACTGGTTCAATTATTAACTGACAAAAAATTCGTTGTATTAAATGCTCGTGGCGGCTATTACTCGGCTCCAGAAGCACAACCAATGGAGATGGCAGTTAACTATATCAAAAATGTATTTGGTGGAATAGCTGGCATGACTCTTCTTGATGAAGTAATCATCGAGGGGCATAATGCAGAACCAAATAAAGCACAGGAAATTATTGCTGAAGGCATTGAGTGTGTAAAAGCTTCTGCTCAACGTTTAGCTAAAATAAATGCTTGATTGACCGAAACCCCAACTTTTTAGGTTGGGGTTTTTTTTTCAAAGGCTATTCAAAGATATTGTTTCTGTTCAAAATTAAACGAATCATTCATAAGACTGTTCTTTGTCGAAATGAATAGAACCATAAAAGGATTCATAAAATCATTGAAGAAATAAAAATCTTTAGAAATGTAATCCTTTCATTTATACCCAAGTATCAATCAAAAGAAAGATAACCCGGCATTTATAAGAATTCTAGTTTGGCTTTAACTAGGTAGAGGGAAGAGTTTCTTAAATTCACCATATCGTACTATTTTGAGTTAAACTTACTTTTTGTAACTAGATGTAAAATGGTACACTAAACGTGGAATGCACATATAATAAATACATTCGGATATTTATAAGTATATTGAACTACTTTTATTTGAGGTGTAATAATGAAAGAATCAACAATATGTCCCCGCCTATCCAAAGCAATGGAGTTATTAGGAAAACGTTGGACAACATTAATACTATATCAACTATTAGAGGGTCCTCAGCGATTCAATGAAATAGAATCAGCGCTTCCTGTAAGTGGTCGTCTTCTTTCTGAGCGATTAAAGGAATTGGAGAAAGAAGGCATTGTTGAAAGGAAAGTGTACACAGAGGTCCCTGTTCGAGTGGAATACTCTCTTACCGAAAAAGGGAATGCTTTGGAGGGTGCAATCCGTGAAGTTGAGAAATGGTCACAATGTTGGATAAAATAAGGCCATGTATCACTTGTCAAAAAGCTTTTAATTACCCATACTAAAAAAGAGTATGTAGTAGAAAGGAAATTTGCTTTTATGACAATTAAGCGATGGGCAGAAGAATTAGCTCAAATAGTTAATCCTGGCAATATTAAAATTAATGAATCATTAAAAACATATACAATGACTAAACTTGGGGGCAATGCGGATGTATTTGTCCTACCTGAAACTGAAGAAGAAGCAGCAGCAATTGTAAAATATGCATTTGATAACGAAGTTCCCTTATTAATGTTAGGAAATGGTTCTAACATGGTTGTGCGAGATGGTGGTGTTCGCGGTATTGTTATCTCATTTACTAAGCTCGATAAAATCCGCATTGAAGGAGAAAGAATTTATGCTCAAAGTGGTGCGCTTATTAAAGAGGTTTCTCGTATAGCAGCAGCAAACAGTCTAACAGGCTTTGAATTTGCATGTGGCATACCTGGTTCAGTAGGTGGAGCTATGGCGATGAATGCTGGTGCATATGGCGGGGAAATCAAAGATATAATAATAGACTGCACCGTTCTAACAAAAGAAGGGGAACGACTTGTTCTTTCGAAAGAGGAATTGGAGCTTAGTTATAGAAAAAGTATCATTGCAAAAAAGGAATACTATGTTTTATCCTCTAACTTCCAGCTGAAAAAGGGAGATCAAAAAGAGATCGATGAAACAATTGCAGATCTAACATATAAGCGTGAATCGAAGCAACCACTGGAATATCCGTCGGCTGGCAGTGTGTTTAAACGCCCGCCGGGATATTTCGCAGGGAAGTTAATTCAAGATAGTGGACTGCAGGGGAAGGGTGTTGGTGGTGCGGAAGTATCGACTAAGCACGCAGGATTTATTATCAATAAAGGAAATGCAACAGCAACAGACTATATTGAGACAATCGAAATGGTAAAACGTACTGTTAAGGAAAATTTTGATGTAGAGCTGGAGCTGGAAGTAAAAATTGTTGGAGAAGATTTAACAAATTAAGAGATTTTAAAAGCGCCTCTCATCGAGAAAGGCGCTTTATATCTTCATATACAATATTATTTTATACATAGTGAGGTTTGAAAATGAAATTTATATCATGGAATGTAAACGGAATACGTGCCTGTGTAAAAAAGGGGTTTATTGATTATTTCAATGAGGTAGATGCGGATTTTTTCTGTATTCAAGAATCGAAATGCCAAGAGGGACAAATCGACCTGCCATTTGAAGGCTATGAACAATATTGGAATTATGCCGAGAAAAAAGGCTATTCGGGAACTGCAATTTTTACGAAGCACAAGCCATTATCGGTGAAATATGGTGTAGGCGAAAATGATAGTGAACCAGAAGGACGCATCATCACATTGGAGTATGAAGGATTCTATTTAGTCAATGTCTATACACCGAATTCACAGCGAGACTTAGCCCGTCTTCCAAAAAGACTTCAATGGGAAGTAGAGTTATCTCAATATTTGAAGGAATTGGATGCTAAAAAGCCGGTCATTTATTGTGGAGACTTGAATGTTGCCCATGAAGAGAAGGATTTAAAAAATGCAAAATCAAATATAGGCAATTCGGGATTTACTTTTGAAGAACGGGGTAAAATGACAGAGTTGCTTCACTCCGGATTTACCGACTCATTTAGACATTTTCATCCAGATAAAGAAGATGCTTTTACTTGGTGGTCCTATATGAATAAAGTACGGGAACGGAATATTGGATGGAGAATTGATTACTTTATAACTTCAAATCGATTAGTAGAGTCTGTTCAAAAAACTGATATCCATGCTCATATATTAGGTAGTGATCATTGTCCGATTTTGCTGGAAGCAGAGGTTAGTTTGTGAAAACAGCATAATTATACTTGTTGAAAATCCCATATTACTTTAAATTAATATATAAGAGATAAAGTATGTTGGAAATGACAATATTAAATATAGGTAGGCGAGAATCGTGGCAAAGCCCATATTAAAAAATGTAACAGAAGAAATTGTTCATGGCCTTGTCCGATTTTTATTGCATGGTCCTGAATATCAAACGTTTTGTGATTGCGAATTCTGTCAAATGAATATTTGTGCGGAAGCCTTAAATCATTTGCCAACTTATTATGTATCAACAGTAGATGCTAGAGAAGAGGCATATCAGACATTGAAAAGCCCTGAAAATATCGAATTAATTAATAAAAAAATAATTATATCCATTCATACTGTTGGAAAAAAACCTAACCATAAACTTTAAAATGTCCAATTAGTCGCTCATGACTTGTTGGACATTTTTCTTCAATAGTCCATTTAAGGCGCTGGATAATTCGCGGTGAATTGTTTTAAGTTACCTTTTTAGGAGTGTTGTAGTAAAATTAAACTGATATTTTGAAAGTGAGGAGACTTGTTATGCCAACACCTAGTATGGAGGATCATATCGAGCAAATTTATTTGTTAATCGAAAATAAAGGATATGCGAGGGTGTCGGACATAGCTGAAGCATTATCTGTTCTTCCTTCTTCAGTCACAAAAATGGTGCAAAAATTAGATAAAGACGGATACTTGGTATACGAAAAATATAGAGGGCTAACATTAACAACAAAGGGTGAAAAGCTGGGAAAACGACTCGTGAAAAGACATGAGTTGCTGGAACAGTTTTTAAGGCTTATTGGTGTAGATGAAGGACGTATTTATGAGGATGTAGAAGGAATCGAACACCATTTAAGCTGGAATTCGATTGATCGAATAGCAGACCTAGTTCAACTGCTAGAGGAAGATGCACAGCTAATCAAAAAACTGGAAGCAATGAAAGAACAATAAAACACACTTATAGATTTAAAAAGTGGAAAGGAAAGACAAAATTGAGCGAATTACAATCAGGTCAAGTTGTTGAGTTAACAGTATTAGAGGAGCAAGGATCTAAATGGATATTAACGGATGGTCGTTTGGAAATTCCTTTAAACAGTTCAGATGTACAAAGTTCTTTAGAGTTGGGTGACCGTATTAAGGTATTCCTATATGCTGATCGTCGAGGCAACTTACAAGCAACTACCGCTATACCAGCTATTCTTCAAGGAGAATATGGATGGGCTCGTGTTATTAAGGTGTCAAAAGAAGGTGCGTTTGTCGACATCGGTTCATCTAGAGAGGTTTTAGTTAAGGAAGAAGATCTACCTCCTATACAAAGTGTATGGCCGGAAGTGGGAGACCATCTCTATCTCACGCTTCGTACAGATCGCAATGGTGACTTATTTGGTCGTTTGGTAACCGAAGAAAAGGTAAACGAATTATACGAGGGTGCCTTTGAAGAGATGCACAATAAGAATATCAAGGCCCGTCCATATAGATTGCTGCCAGTAGGTGCGTTTTTACTTGGAACAGAAGAACCTTATCGAATCTTTGTGCATAATACTGAAATGCAAGGAGAGCCTAGGCTTGGACAAGAAGTCGAAGTGCGTGTCATTGCAGTAAAAGAAGATGGCTCATTAAACGGTTCATTACTTCCTCGTAAACATGAAAGACTTGGATATGATGCTGAAGCAGTTTATGCCTACCTGCAAAGTGTAGGGGGTAAAATGCCATTCGGAGACAAGTCATCGCCTGAAGAAATCACAGAAATGTTCCATATGAGTAAGGGGGCTTTTAAAAGAGCGCTTGGAACGTTGATGAAAGCTGGGAAAATCAAGCAAGAAGATGGCTGGACAGAAATTATATAAAGAAAAAATTAATAAGCTGTGACGCGTATTCCTTGTGTCACAGCTTAAATTGTAAAAATAGCCGTGTGCACGATTCAATTACTAAGAGATAGGCGAATTGGAACCTTTTACTTTAATAATCGTACTAATTGTTGAAAACCACAAAAAAGGGGATATGTGTGAGATGAAACAAAAGTGGATAGCACTGTTAGCGACACTGGTATTATTAGTTTCCATGAAAATACCACTGAATGCCTTTGCTGCTGATAATACGCAACCAAATGCTATAAATGAAAAATTGGGAGTGCCGATCATTGTATATGGCGCTAACCTTTCAGAGGAAGAAAAAGCAACTGTAAAAGAAGCGCTCCAGGTAGAAAAAGAACAAGAGGTAGATGAAATCACCGTTTCGGGCGAGGATTTAGCGAAATATATAAGTGATAGTAATCCAAGTTCAAGAATGTATTCTTCTGCTAAAATTACTCGTGAAGAAGAAGGAAAAGGCTTAATCATTAGTATCGTTACTCCTGATAACATTACACAGGTAACTTCTGAAATGTATGCCAATGCAATGCTAACTGCTGGGATTGAAGATGCAACAGTTGAAATTGCTGCACCTAAACCGGTAACAGGTCATTCTGCGCTTGTGGGTATTTATAAAGCCTACGAGGTGAAAACTGGTGAAACGTTAAATACGGAACGTACTGATGTGGCAAATGATGAACTTTCGGTTGCTACTCAAATTGCAGAAAACGCAAATATCAGTGATGAACAAATTGCGGAATTATTAACTGGCATTAAACAACAAATTTCCGAGTTAAATCCTGCGACGAAAGAAGAAGTAGAACAAATTGTATCTGATCAATTAGCTAAATTAAATATTGAGTTAAGTGAACAGGACCGTCAATTATTAGTTGACCTAATGAATCGAATTAGTCAGCTTGATATTGACTTTTCAAAGTTGTCTGATCAATTAACGGATTTAGCCACAACCTTTGAAGAAAAATATGGAGAGCTTCTCCAGGATGAAGGCTTCTGGAATGGCGTGAAAAACTTCTTCAACAAGTTAATTGATACGGTTTCTTCATGGTTTAAATAATTATTAGCAAAAATGAAAATCATAATCATGTTTAAACAAAGCGAATCAGTGTTATAGATTAACTAGATATGTTATATTTTTAGCGAATGGGAGGGATGATGATGGATTTTAAACTAACAGAGAAAAGTCCACAGCATTTTGCGTTTGAGTATGAGCAAGAAGGGGAAAAACTAGCAGAAATTGAATGGATTCAGCGTGACAATATTATGGACATGAACCATACTTATGTATCCAATGCACTGCGCGGTCAAGGGGTAGCAAAGAAATTGCTGGACAAAGCAGCCGATTATGCAAGAGAAAATAATTTTAAAATGAATGCGATTTGCTCCTATGTAGTAGCGGCATTCGAAAAAAGTGAAGCTTATAACGATATAAAAGCATAAAAGAAGGATGCCGAATCACGAAATACAACGATTCGGCATCCTTTTTTATTGGGTATGCAGGTCAGCAGATTTAAGTCAAAAAAAGCGTATTCGCAGTATAGCCGAATAAGCTTTTATAAATACTATTATGCGAAAGCCTAATAAATAAAAGTAAAGCCATAAATAATTGTAGTTAAAAGTGTTGATGCCATTATTAATGAAGTAACTTCTTTCCAATCATAGGTAATTTCATTATTATTCATCATTAGTTCCTCCTTTAAAATCAGCAATTAAATGGTTTTTAGACTTTTTTCATCAGGAGTAAGTATACTGGTGTGTTTGATAGATGTATTGGAATTTACAGTATATATATAAATATTCATCCAAAACCAATTTTATGCATAGAAAATTTTGCTTATTTATTATTTCCACATAATGGCCGAATCTAAACAATAAAATGGAAAGTTTAAATGCTTCAATTTGGGGAAAAGTAAAACATATCACACTTTGGAGGGGATATAGATGGCAAAACTAAAGGGAAAAGGTGTAGTATTTACTGCGTTAGTTGCTGGTGCTGCTTCGTTCTTAAGTAAGAAGAAAAATCGTGATAATACAGTCAAATTCTTTAAAGACATGAAGGCTCAATATTTTGGCGGAGGACGAGATACGAAGTATAACTCCCTCACGGAAATTGCAGAAACAGCAGCAGGTGCAACATCAACAAAAATCCGAGAAAACAACTTCATTTCCGAGGGTGGCGGACAAACTGCCTTAGCCTATTACAATGAAGCAGATCAACAACCTGTTAACTAAAATAAAAAAGAACCGGCTACCATTATGGTTGCCGGTTTTTTACTGTCTGCGAGCATAATGGGTTAGCCATCAATTCACATACCACACCAAAAGAAAAGAGCAGCGTCACCCCAAAAGGTGACGCTGCTCCTAAATTATCTTAAGCTTTTGTAATTTCTTTTTTCATTGTTTTGTTTTTAGCTAGGTTTACGTGCCAAGAAAGTGCTTCCTCCAAGATGTGAGGAGTTTGAGCGTTGTTTGTTGCTTCAACAGCACGGTTGTAGTAATCCCATAATTGCTCTTTGAAATCTGGGTGTGCACAGTTTTCAATGATTAATGGTACACGTTCTTTTGGAGCAAGTCCACGTAAGTCAGCAATACCTTGCTCAGTAACGATAACGTCAACATCATGTTCAGTATGGTCTACGTGAGATACCATTGGAACGATTGACGAAATAGCGCCACCTTTAGCATATGATTTCGTTACGAAAATGCCTAAGCGAGCATTACGTGCGAAGTCTCCAGAACCACCGATACCGTTCATCATGTGCGTACCGCTAACATGAGTTGAGTTTACGTTACCGTAAATATCTAACTCTAAAGCAGTGTTGATCGAAATTAAGCCGAGTCGACGGATAACTTCTGGGTGGTTTGATATTTCTTGTGGACGTAAAACTAATTTGTCCGCATATTTTTCAAGGTTACCGTAAACTTTTTTCTGTAACTCTTCAGAAATAGTAATTGAAGTAGCAGCAGCAAAGCTTACTTTACCAGCATCGATTAAGTTGAATACAGCATCTTGAAGTACTTCGGATGCAACAACTAAATCTTCGAATTCTGAGTTAGCAAAACCATCTAATACGGCATTTGCAACAGAACCTACTCCTGATTGAAGCGGCGCTAATTTATTAGTTAAACGACCTGCTTTGATTTCTTCACGGAAGAAGTCTAATAAGATGTTAGCCATGTCTTGTGTTTCTTCGTCTGGTGGTACGATTAATGAAGGAGCATCTGGCTCTTCAGAAATAACGATAGCTTTAATTTTGGCTGGATCAACTTTAATACCGATATCACCGATACGTTTTACAGCATCAGTCATTGGGATTGCTTCACGTTCTCCTTGAGGACCTGGTACGTAAATATCGTGAATACCGATTAAGCTCTCTGGGTGAGCAATGTTTAATTCGATGATAATGTTTTCTGCATACTCAGCAAAGATTGGTGAGTTACCAACAGAAGTTGTTGGAATGATTAAGCCATCTTCAGTAATTGCAGCAGCTTCTAAAATTAAATGCTTGATTGGTCCGATAATGCCTTGGCGAACTAATTCAGCATTGTGAGAAAGGTGAGCATCCACATATAAAATGTCACCAGTGTTAATTTGTGTACGGATTCCTTTGTCGCCTTGGAAAGGTCCGCGTTTACGGATTACTCCAGCACCAGCTAAGAAGTTATCCACTTCTGGTCCAAGTGAAGCACCAGTGTATACATCGATTTTGAATTTTTCATTTTTTGCACGTTCAACTAATGCCATTGGAACAACCTTAGCATCACCAGCACGAGTGAATCCACTCATACCCACTACGTCGCCGTCATTAATAAGTGCAGCAGCTTGATCAGCAGTTACGATTTTATCTGCTAACTCTTTTAAACCTAAACGTTTTTCAATTCTTGAATCCATATTAAAAATCCTCCCCTAAATAAAGTGAAATAGAGAAAACTATATATTATTTTCTGTTAACATTATTGAATTTATTATTCAACCTGTATAATTGATAATAGCATTGAATTGTCACAAAATCTCCATAAAACGCATGAAAGTGCTTAAAAAATGTTTTTTCGAGAAAAAATAATACATTTCGACCCGGAATAGAGATGTTAGCAGAAGAAAATGTATAAAAATGTTGCATAAAAATACAAAAGACCTTTGCACAAAGTACAAAGGTCGATATAATAAAAAGTTTGTGTTTTCTATATTAGAATAATTTAGAATCCTAGAGAACGACGGAAGTAGCTAGCATAACGTTGACTTACTGGGATCCTAGTACCATCTTTCATAATTAATAAGAAAGTTGAATGTGAATCTGGTTGAACTTCATCAATATAATCAATGTTGACAATGTATGATCTATGGCAGCGAATGAATGAATCAGGCGCCAAGAATAATTCTAAATCGCTTAAATTTAAACGGTGATAGCCTTCACGACTCATTGTTTTAACAAAGGTTTTACGTAATTGAGTTTCAAGATAGATAACTTGATCATGTTTAATAGGGTACCAACAATCATCAATTTTAATCGTAATGTAGTTTGTTAAAAATGGTGATGGCTTTTGAGGGAAGATGGCAGTAATGGCACCTTTCGTTTCCCCTTCCTCTATCAAGGGAATACTCATCCCATAGTAAGGAACGCCGAATACATCAGATTCGATGTATGTATTGATTTTTTGACCATATGTTAGAGCCTTGTGAGCTGCAGAGCCATCTTTAATAGGGTCGCCTGGTTTAATTTTTAAATCTACCTTTTTACTAGGTTGATAATATAAATATTCGTTTGTATCTGATATTGCAATTGACGTATTTTCTGGGAAGAAATCTTTAATAATATCCATGATTTCTTCTATTTGTTTTGGTTCCAATTTAAGACACCTCATTTTGTATACATTTTATATAATATAACATCTATTTTACTACACTTTGAAATAAATGAAATAGAGAAGATTCCCGTATAGCTAAGGAATTTTCAGTAAATATGCAAAATGTATTCTTATTTTTGTCACTTTTTTAATGTTTTCATAAAAAAGCGTGTACCGTATACTTATAGTGAATAGCTTTGTTCTTGTTATTTAGTATTTAGTTTT
>DAMDNS010000048.1:0-10248 GCA_032083605.1 Ureibacillus sp. | reverse complement strand
TAAAGGAGTTAATGATAAATAAGCCCCTCGAAAAGATTTCCATTCGCGAGCTTGCCGACACTGCGAATGTGAACCGCCAAACCTTTTACTATCATTTCGAGGATATTTACGATTTACTAAAATGGACCTTCCAGCAGGAAACAGTTCAATTGCTGGATGTTGATGAAAATTCGCTCCTTTGGAAAGAAGGCTTACTTGAGTTATTTAAATATTTGGAGGAAAACGAAGCGTTTTGTTTATGTGCCTTGCAATCTCTGGGGCGAGGGCATTTAAAGCGATTCTTCTACTCGGATATTTCCACAATGCTCGGAAAGGTCATTAAATCGTTTTGTGAAAAGTTGAATGCAAGTGAAGATCATGTTGCATTTCTAACTCATTTCTACACGCTGTCATTAGCAGGCCTTGTGGAAAGCTGGCTCTTGGGAGAGATGGACCAAACGCCTGAGGAGATTATCGAAATAATTGATATTTTCATTCAAGATCAGATACGCGGGGCAGAGCTGAGGATTAACGGGAATGTGTAAAGTGGAGAAACTATTCAAATACAAGAGAATGGTTTTTTCTATTGAGAGGGGGAATTTTCTTCGTATCAGTTAATCAATCGAAATAGCAGTATTTAATAATACTTTTGGCGTTTCTATGTTTTCGACTGTATTTCTTATTGCTAATAGGCACTGCAACTTCACCAGCGAAAGTAATAAGCGGAGTTTCTCCGGTTATATGCAGAATGGAGCTCATTTTAGGGTAAATAAGGGGAGTTTTTCCGAATAAGTAACGAAAAACCCCCCATTTTCACGTTTTTCGAGCCGATAGGCGGAATTTCTCCTTCTATTTGAGCCATTTTTTATATTATTTTTAAATTAGGCGGAAATTTTCCTTCTATTTATCGGATCGGGGCTTTAATTAAGTCAACGCTCTTGATGGTCTTCTTGTAGATTTAGCTCGTTCAAGTTGTTAAACAACCATTTTTTAATTAACAGCCAATTCAATTTATAGCACTCTTCTCTTCCAACATGTGGCGCTACTTTTTTCTACCTCGTTGTGTCGATTGGGGGATGCCGAGTTCTTCTCTATATTTTGCCACTGTTCGTCTAGCAATGGGAATGCCTTCAGCTAGCAAGATATTAGCGATTTTCTGATCGGATAACGGCTTTCTAAGATCCTCCCTTTCGATAATTGCCCTTATTTTTTCTTTAATAAATAGAGGGGCCTCAACCTCGCCGTCCTGCATTCTTACTCCTCGAACAAAAAACATTTTTAACGGCATTATCCCTTGAGGTGTTTGGATATATTTTTGACTAATTGTTCGACTAACTGTAGATTCATGAAGACCTAATCTTTCTGCAACATCCTTTAAACGAAATGGGACCAATGCCTTTTTCCCGTTTTTCAAAAATGCCCATTGTTTTTCTACAATACTTTCAGTTACCTTATATAGCGTTTCGTGTCGTTGCTCAATACCGCGCATTAAAAGAAAAGCATCTGACAGCTTTGTTTTTAAATACTCTTTCGTTTCCCCGGAAGCGTTTGTTCGAAGTAACTCTTCATAATACGTATTAATCGAAATTTGAGGTAAAAATCGATCATTCAAGTGCACAACAAACTCTCCATTCACTTCTTCAACAATGATATCGGGAATAATATATTCTTGTTTTGAAGGCTGGAATTCCCTTAGAGGCCGTGGATTCAACCGCTTAATATATGAAAATATATTTTCTGCTTCGTCTTTTGCAATTCCATATAATTTAGCTACACTTTGCAAATTGCCTTCTGCCAAATCTATCAAATGATTCTGAATAATCAGCTCCGTATGCCGAGGCGCATCCCCTTTACTCACCATCTGCAAATACAAGCATTCCGCCAAATTACGGGCGCCGATCCCTGCAGGCTCAAAGCTTTGGAGTACAGCTACCAGCTCTTCACACTTTTCAACAGAAACGCAAAACCGTTCTGCCGTATCCTCGAAATCACAGTCTAGATACCCTGCTTCATTTAAATTACGAATCAAATAAAGCACGATTTCTCGATCGATTGTGGATAAGCCCTTCTGCACCGCTAACTGCTCCATCAAATAGGTTTCAATGCTTTCCTCCTGATGGGGGACATGCAATAACGGATTAAAATTTTCATCGCTCGTAAAACTTGTGGCGCCATCATTCCGAACACGAGCCATTTCGATGAGAGAATCCGGCTCCTTTAATTCAATAAGAGGATTCCCGGTTGCTTCTTCCCTTATGAAATGCTCAAGCTCTTCTAAAGAAAATTTCAAAATCTTCAGCGCTTGCTTTATTTGAGGGGTTAATAGGAGCTTATTTTCAAGCTTTTGCTGTAAATTTAAAGAAGCATCCACTAAAATCCCTCCCTTTTCTAAGTCCTCGGAACTCGAATGTTTAATCGCTTCATGCGATATTGCAAGCTTTGTCTACTAATCCCTAAGGCTAATGCCGTATTGGTAATATGATTTTGATGTTTATGTAAATAATGCTCGATTGTTTGTTTTTCAAATAAGGCTAATTGTTCTGTTAACCCTACCCCATCTGCATGTTTAGCTACTTCCATAATGCTTTGAGTAGGAAGAGGTCTATTCACTTCACTTTTTCGATATTGATATGGTAGATGGTCAAATTCTATCACCTGTTCATGATTCACTAAATTCATGGATGCTTCGATCACGTGCTCAAGCTCTCGGACATTTCCAGGCCAGCTTTGAGATTCAAAAAATCGAAGCACATCATCTGATACACATTTCACGTTCATTTTGAATAATTCATTATACTTTTGGATAAATTCCTCTATGAGCATTGGAATGTCCTCATTGCGTTCACGTAATGGCGGAATAAACAAAGTAACTACCGCTAATCGGTAATATAAATCCTTTCGTAAGTGATTATTGGCGATGGCATCTATTGGATCCTCATTTACTGTAGCAATCACCCGAACGTCAATTGGAATCTCTTTAGACCCGCCAATCCTGCGTACCTTCCGCTCTTGTAATACGCGTAATAGTTTTGCTTGCAGGGAAATATTTAGAGAATTCAATTCATCCAGCAATAACGTACCGCCCTGTGCCTGCTCAAATAAGCCCGGGCTATCGATTGCCCCTGTAAATGCCCCTTTTGTTGTGCCAAATAAAATTCCTTCAATCAGTGTATCGGGCAAAGCCGCACAGTTTTGAGAAATAAAGGGCGCTTCTGAACGCTCGCTTTCTGCATGAATGCTTTGAGCAAATAACTCTTTTCCCGTGCCGGTTTCTCCAATAATTAAAACATTCGAATTTGTCCGTGTCGCTCTTTTGGCTAAAGCGATTATTTCTTTTATCTCGTTACTCTTCCCTATAATATGGTCAAAGGTAAAGTCTGTTTTGGTTTGTCTAAGATTTTGACGCATCAGTCGTTCCATCCGTGTTACATCAGTGGCAAGTTCTACAGCGGCACATATCTCGCCATCAATTGTTAAAGGAAATGTATTATTCACTGTCGTAATCTCTACGCCGCGATTATTAAAATAGGTTTGTTTGACATTAACGATTTCCTCGCCATGCTGCAAGGATTTTAATAGCGTACTGCTCTGATTTTCCTGGAATTGAAAGACATCCCGAACATCCTTATACAGCACATCTTCCTTATCCATAACTTCCATTTCACGCATTTTTTTATTATAAATAATGGTTTTTCCAGCTTGATCGACAGCATGGATTCCTACACCAACACGTTCGACAATTTCTTCATATAATTTTTTCATTACGCTCACATTGTGATTCAATCCTCATCACCTCTCTCCTATCATACTGTAAAAAAATTTTGCCATAAAGAGCTGAATCCAAATAAATTTTGCGCAAAATTATTTGGCTATCAACATAGATTTGCTATGACTGCTGAATGAAAAAGTTGGCATGAAAATTGCTTATTAATTTATGTAAGAAGAATTGAATTTTTGCTATCAATATTTCACTTTCCAATGGGGAACAAATAATGTAAAGCTGCTCTTCTTTTGTATAGGATCAAGTGTCTTTTAAAACAAAAGATTATTTCAGCAAGATTTTCTAAGGAGGATTTTTTAAATGACGACAAAATCAGCAAGCCTAATTGAACAAACAGAAAAATTTGGTGCACATAACTATCATCCACTACCGATCGTGATTTCAGAGGCCGAGGGAGTTTGGGTTCAAGATCCTGAAGGCAATAGATATATGGATATGCTTTCTGCTTATTCAGCCCTTAACCAAGGTCACCGTCACCCTAAAATTATTGGCGCACTTATCAACCAAGCAAATCGTGCTACTTTGACTTCTCGTGCCTTCCATAATGACCAGCTTGGACCATGGTATGAAAAAATGACAAACATGGCAGGCAAAAACATGGTATTGCCAATGAACACTGGCGCAGAAGCAGTGGAGTCTGCAATTAAGGTTGCACGTCGTTGGGCGTATGATGTAAAAGGTGTCGAGGACAATAAAGCTGAAATCATCGGCTGTAACGGGAACTTCCACGGCCGTACAATGGGAGCTGTTTCATTATCTTCGGATGCAGAATACCAACGTGGATTTGGACCTCTTTTACCAGGCTTCAAATTAATTCCTTATGGAGATGCAGAAGCTCTTAAAGCAGCAATTACGCCAAATACTGCTGCATTCATCGTAGAACCAATCCAAGGGGAAGCTGGAATCGTAATGCCACCAAAAGGCTTCTTAAAAGAAGTGGAAAAAATCTGTAAGGAAAACAATGTTTTATTCATCGCTGATGAAATTCAAACAGGTCTAGCTCGTACTGGTAAAATGTTTGCCCACCAATGGGAAGAGGTAAATCCAGATGTGATTATCCTAGGAAAGGCCCTTGGTGGTGGAGTATTCCCAATTTCTGCTGTTGTTGCAAACAGTGATATCCTTGGTGTATTAAACCCAGGCTCACACGGTTCAACATTTGGCGGGAATCCACTTGCTTGTGCAGTTTCAATTGCTTCTTTAGAGGTGCTGGAAGAAGAAAATTTAACTGAACGTTCTTTGGAGTTAGGGAACTATTTCCAGGAACAATTGCGCGCTATTAACCACCCTTCCATCAAAGAAGTTCGTGGCAGCGGATTATTCATAGGGGTAGAATTGTCAGTCCCTGCTCGTTCATTCTGTGAACAATTGAAAGAACTAGGCTTATTATGCAAAGAAACACATGATTTCGTTATTCGTTTCGCTCCACCATTAATTATCACAAAAGAAGAAATTGACTGGGCTTTAGAGAGAATCAGATCTGTCTTCGCATAAACTTCCCTTTCCAAGAGGCTGTTCGAATTAGTTTCGAATAGCCTCTTTTTTGCGTTAAGATAATAGAAAATAGATAACTTTGCTGATCACAAATCCTTTTAGCGATTAGCCATCGTTGTACTTAACCGTAAAATAGAGGAGTTAAGCAAATGCAAACAATATATATCTCTGGGTATCGCCCACATGAGCTTGGTATTTTTAATGATAAGCATCCGGGCATACCCATAATTAAAAAAGCGATAGAAAATGAATTAAGAATTTTGTTTGACGAAGGACTTGAATGGGTAGTGATTAGTGGACAGCAAGGAGTAGAAACCTGGGCAGCTGAGGTCATAATCGAATTGAAACAGGAATATCCTAATTTAAAATACTCTATTATCACACCATTTTTAGAGCAAGAGAAAAACTGGAACGAACATAAGCAGCAAAAGTATCATTACATTGTTTCCAAAGCTGATTTTGTTACAAGTGTAACAAAAAAACCTTATGAAGCACCTTGGCAATTTATCGAAAAGGACAAGTTTATTATTCAAAATACAGATGGATTGCTTCTCGTTTATGATGAGGACAATGAAGGCTCTCCGAAATATGTAAAAAAACTTGCACAAAAATATGAAGAGCAGCATAACTATAAGATTATAGAAATTAATGCATATGATTTACAGATGGTTGCTGAAGAAATACAAAGAGAAGATTGGTAGCACCTAGATTCGGCTATTTGTGTACATTAATGGTTAAACCTATTGTTCCTCGACTGGGCTTCTTCTTTTCTTAACCCTTCTACTCTTCAATTATTTATAAACTTTTTATTAAAACCAGAAAATATTAATTAAATTTTCTGACATTTTTATTTCTTTTTGTTATAATGGTATGAAATACAAAAATAAAACACTTAAAGGAGATGATGCTATGGAACAAATTAGATTTGTAAGAGAGCCAAAACCGATTAATGTTTCGCATGATACGTATAGGAGAGAGTGCATGTACACTCGCGGAGTACACATCCCGTTTGATGATTTTGTAGGAATTATGGAGAGTATGTCACATGATACGAAGCTTTACTTTGAATTCCACAATCCTGGGAAACAAATTGCTCCCGGCACGTATTTAAATGGGCATGCAGGTCTTGCAAAAAGCATTGTAAATTACTATCAAAATGTGAAAGATATGAACGTTACTAGCTTAGTGGGCCAAGACTTCTATGTTAAAATTGTTTAAATTTTGAGGTGACAATAAGGTGAATACCAATTAAAAACACCGCTTTGTACGAATGCCAACGGCGCTTCGCTTCAAGCGGTGTTTAAATTATCTTATTTCTTTTGAATTGAAATTGTCCAAGCAGCTTCATCTAACTGTTCAAAGTTTGTAACCGTATGCCCAGCCTCTGCTGCCCAAGTTGGAATTGACTCAGTTCCTTGTGTACAGTCGAATTCCACAACTAACACGTCACCTGAATTCATTTCTTCAATTGCATTTTGTGCCTCTATTAATGGAAATGGACAAACCATTCCTTTTACCTGTAAAGTTTTTTGCATATTGCTTCCTCCTCTACTCATCCTTAAGCTCTCGCAGGTGTAACTTGCTCGTTCAATTTTGCAGCCTTCGCTTTTTGACGAGGGCGTACAAAAACAAAGTAGGATGCAGTCCATGTACCTAAAATCATAAATACTAGACCAATCCAGCCTTGCCAAGTCATCATGGCAGTCATAACTAAACCGTTCCCGATTGAACAGCCGCCAGCAAGACTTGCCCCAACACCCATTAAATTACCACCGATAAAGCTATTGATTCCTGTTTTTACATCCGGCATTCTGAAACGGAATTCTCTACTTGCCTTCGCTGCAATAAATGATCCTGCAAAAATCCCTAATACCAAGAATACACCCCAGTTAAGCGTACCTTGATCACCTGTAGTTAAATATTGAAGAATATTGGCAGATGGTGTTGTAATCCCTAAACCAAACACACGACCAGTAGCAGCACTTAATGGCCATGCGATTAGCGCAATAAGACCAATTAACGTTGCCGTAACAAATGGATGCCAACGTTTTTCAAATAAAATATGGGCTAAGCCTGTACGTTTTGGTTTTAAAGAAGGAACAACTACTTTTGGTTTTGTTAATTGCTTATAAACAATAAATCCAACAATTGCTACAAATGGAAGTATCACTAGCCAATGGTTAATGCCAAATGTTTCTGCAATCGAGTTTGTTGGCAGTACTGCCGTTGCCTGCGCTTGTTGATTGAATGGTGCAAAAACACCTGACTTCATCATAGTACTCATTAACATATACCCAGCTAACGCGATCCAGCTACCAATCAAGCCTTCTCCAGCTCGATACCATGTACCTGTTGCACAGCCTCCTGCAAGAATAATCCCAATTCCGAAAATAAATGATCCAATAATCACAGAAAGAATTGGTAATGAGCCAGCAGAATATTCAAATACACCTAAATCTATAAGTAAAAATACACCGACACTTTGCACTGCAATCGCAATTAGTAGTGCGTAAAACATGCGGTTATTTTTTGCTATATACATATCACGGAATCCACCTGTTAAACAAAAACGCCCTCTTTGCATTACAAAGCCAAGCAATGCCCCACATAGCAGTCCGGTAATTATCATGTAAACCACAATCTCACTCCCCTATTCAATTCTTAGTAAGTTGATATGATTATATTACATTAACAATTGCTATCTTTACAATAGTTTTTTTGTATACAAAAACAGAAATAGGTCCTTCGATATATATTTAAGGTTTATTTTTACATTTATAATTGCTTTGAAAAAGATTTGAATAATTTATCTGAAAAATGTTGACAATTTAATTGATAATGATTATCATTATCGTATATTGTTACTCTTTCGAGACGAACCCCTCAGACTTCTCGAATAAATGTTATGGAAAATGGCAAATCTATTAAAGGTTTGCCATTTACTATTTTGACTTCTAATTTTGGGTATAGCATACATATACAATATTAAAGGAGAGTTGATAGAATGGAATTTCGAATTGAAAAGGATACATTAGGCGAAGTACGCGTTCCGGCAGATAAAATTTGGGGTGCTCAAACACAAAGAAGTAGAGAAAACTTTAAGATTGGCACAGAAAAAATGCCGATTGAAATTATACATGCTTTTGCAATTTTAAAAAAATCTGCAGCCATCGCAAATAAAAAATTAGGCAAGCTTTCTGAAGTGAAAGCAGATGCCATCGTAGCTGCGGCAGATGAAATTCTTGCTGGCAAATGGGATGATGAATTCCCTCTAGTTGTTTGGCAGACTGGTAGTGGTACGCAATCGAACATGAATGTAAACGAAGTGATTGCATTCCGCGCAAATCAACTGCTAGAAGAACAAGGCAGTTCAGAACGAATCCATCCAAACGACGATGTGAACAAATCACAAAGCTCGAATGACACATTCCCTACCGCGCTGCATATTGCCGCAGTAGAAATCGTAGAAAACTATTTAATGCCACGCCTTCAATTACTGAAAGCTACTTTAAAAGAAAAAATGGATGCTTTTGACGATATTATTAAAATTGGCCGTACTCACCTACAGGATGCAACTCCCCTTACATTAGGCCAGGAAATCAGTGGTTGGCATCATATGCTCGTAAAATCCGAAAAAATGATCATGGTGAACACGCAATTTTTAAAAGACCTGGCGATTGGTGGAACTGCAGTAGGAACAGGCATCAATGCACATCCGAAGTTCGGCGACATGGTGGCAGAAGAAATTAGCGCCTTAACCGGCCAAGACTTCAAATCATCGGAAAACAAATTCCATGCACTGACAAGCCATGATGAAATCGTATCAGCTCATGGTGCACTTAAGGCGCTTGCAGTAGATCTAATGAAAATCGCCAATGATGTTCGCTGGCTGGCAAGTGGCCCTCGCAGTGGGATTGGCGAGATTACGATTCCAGAAAATGAACCCGGAAGCTCCATCATGCCTGGTAAAGTAAACCCTACTCAAAGCGAAGCCATGACAATGGTAGTGACGCAAGTCGTTGGAAATGACGCAACAATCGCCTTTGCCGCTTCTCAAGGGAACTTTGAGTTAAATGTATTTAAACCCGTGATCATCTATAACTTCCTGCAATCCGCTCGCCTTCTAGCTGATTCGATGAAATCATTCAACGATAATTGTGCGATCGGAATCGAACCGAATAAAGAGGTTCTAGAACGCAATCTCGACAATTCTTTAATGCTTGTAACAGCGTTAAACCCTTATATCGGCTACGAAAATGCAGCCAAAATTGCGAAAAAGGCCCATAATGAAGGAACGACTTTAAAAGAAGCTACCCTTTCACTTGGCTTATTAAAGGAAGAACAGTTCAATGAATATATCGATCCGAAGAAAATGATTTACCCGAATGCGGAGTAACGTAAATAAGAAGTAACCAACCAGGCGGAAAAACTTTAAGTTTTCCGCCTGGTTTTTGAGCTTTTCGAACGCTTTTGAAAATAGATTTGGGTATGAGCATCATTTCGGGTGCTGTTTTGTTTCGAAATGCGCTTCATCCCACTTATACATTACAGTGCTTTCTCCACATCTGCATAAGCTTTATAATAAAACTAACTTTACAATTAGAAAGGATTTCGTTAAATGAATCAGCCGATTTTATGTGTTGGGGAACTTTTGATTGATTTTTTTAGTACGGATCGAAACGCCAATTTGTTAGATAGTCATACATTTACGAAACAAGCTGGCGGGGCACCTGCAAATGTTTGTGCTGCTATTGCGAAGCTTGGTGGAGAAGCCCATTTTTGTGGTAAGGTCGGGAATGATTCCTTTGGAGACTTTCTAGAAAATACTTTAAAGCAACTAAATGTAAATACAAATCTGCTATTAAAGGATGACACTCAGCCTACTACACTTGCCTTTGTTTCATTGCAGGAGGACGGGCAGCGAGATTTTATGTTTAATCGCGGAGCAGATGCTTTTTTATCAACAGAAGAGATACCATCCACGATTTTCAACT
>DAMDNS010000047.1:0-10274 GCA_032083605.1 Ureibacillus sp. | reverse complement strand
AGCGAAAACATGCAGTTGACAGCTACATTCTTCCTCCACTGCAATTAATTTAGAATGTAGTGGCAGAGGTTCTGATTATGCAAAATCAATTTACTGTTTCTTTACAAGAGTCGGAGGTTTCATTAAGGGCTTTTTCTTCTTTCGGTTTAAAAACCTTTAATTTCGACGGTGTTTTATTAATTTGATAGATTTAATTTTTATTGTTTATAAATACTAATCTATATGTGACCCACCATTTATATCTATTTCCTCACCTGTGATATACGAAGCTCCTTCTGAAGCCAGAAAAGCTACTGCGTTTGCTACTTCTTCCACTGTACCAATTCTGCCTACAGGAATATCTCCTATAAGTTTTTCGACTTTCATGGAATCGTCTAATAGATTTCCTGTAATACCAGTTCCAATTAAACCTGGTGCTACACTATTTACTGTTATTCCATGCTCAGCTACTTCACGCGCCACTGCTTTTGTAAAACTCATAATCGCCCCTTTAACTGCTGAATAATGAGAGCCACCAAAGATTCCTCCCCCACGCTTAGCAGCAACAGAACCTAAATTTACTATTCTTCCAAATTTTCTCTCAATCATAGAAGGTAACACTGCTTGAGTTAAATAGAATGTTCCTTTTACGTTTACATTGAAAATAAAATCAAATTCTTCATCTGTAATTTCCAATATACGCGACGGTTTAGCAACTCCTGCGTTATTAATCAAGATATTTATTCCACCAAATTCGTCAAGAATATTCTGTATAGCTTGGTTTACTTGTTGTTGTTTTGTAACATCTAACTGGAGGGCACTAGATGAAAAACCGTCATCGTTGATTTGTTTAGAAATTTGTTTAGCTGAGTCTATGTTGATATCGCAAATAATTACATGATTTCCTAGAGAAGCTAATGATCTAGCAATAGCACATCCAATTCCTCGTATAGAACCTGCTCCAGTAACAATAGCAATTTTATTATTCATAGATTAGTATTCTCCAAAATTAGATTTTTAAGGAAGATTATATAAGGTTCAACCCTTCACCATATTCTTTTTGGCTTATAGACACCTTTTTCTAAAAAATCATCTACTCTTGATTTTTCGATTTTATTTAACGATATACCGGAAGCTTCAGCAAGGATATGCATCTTACAAGTTAACTCTAATGTCTGTAGAGCCATACGTGCTTCACTTAAGGAGGTATCGTATATTAAAACACCATGATTCTTTAAGAATATGATATTTGTAGACTTTGCTTTTTCTCTCACCGCATCTCCTAGTTCCAGACTTCCTGGATCATGGAAATCAACAACTTCTATCCTTTGTAAATAGTACATTGATTCAATAAAATATTCAGAGTTAATATGTTTGTTTGAACAAGCTATCATCGTAGAATAGAATGGTGAACTATGCAATACTGCATTGATATCAGGTCTAGTTTCATAGATCGCAGAATGCATAGGTGTCTCTTTTGTTGGCTTTTTAGTTGGTGTTTTTCTAGTACCATTTATGCCTACTTCTACTAAATCATCCTCTTGTAAGTCACCCATAAATGTACCACTTGCAGTCACTAGATAAGATTGGGTATCAATTCTAGCACTAATATTTCCAGAGTTACCCCATGCTAGTTCATTTTCTAAGAGATATTTACCAGTTGAAATTAAATCCCTATATAAACTCATTATTTAAACACCTCAATCTAAAAGACTTGGTAAAAATAAAGTAATCTGAGGAACATAAGTGATCAGTAACAATATTAAAGCCAATACAATATAGAAAGGGAACATTCCCCTAGTTATTTGTTCAAGCCGGATGTTAGCAATTTCTGCTGAAATAAATAAGTTTACTCCTAAAGGAGGAGTACACATGCCAAGTGCTAGGTTAACAATCATGATTATTCCAAAATGTACAGGGTCGATACCTAATTCTGCAGCTATCGGTACTAATAATGGTGTAAGAATTATTATAGAAGCATTAGTTTCCATAAACATTCCGACAATAATAAGGAATAAATTAACCAGCAATAAGAAGACTAAAGGATTATCTGAAAAAGAAGTAATAAATTCCGCTACATCTCTCGGAACATTTTCCATAGTTAAAATCCAACCGAATAGACCAGCACTTGAAATAATAAACATTACGACTGCAGTAGTGATGGATGCCTCTGTTAATATTTTTATCAACCTGTTGAATTTTATTTCCTTGTAAATAAATACACCGACAATAAATGCATATGCTACTGCAACCCCCGCAGCTTCCGTAGGAGTAAAGATACCTCCGTAGATTCCCCCTAAAATAATAACGGGCATCAGTAGCGCGAAAAATGCATCCTTAAATGCCTTTCCGATTTCTGGCAGTGTTTTTTTATCTTCTTTAGGAAACTTATACTTTTTAGCTAGTAAGATAACAGTAAGTATTAACGATAATCCAATGAGTATTCCAGGAATCATTCCAGCCAAAAATAGATCTCCAATAGAAACACCAGCTGCAACACCATACAGGATAAGGGGAATACTAGGAGGGATGATAACACCTAATTCTCCAGATACGGCTTGAATCGCACCAGCAAAATTTCTATTATAACCTTTTGAAATCATAGCTGGAATAAGGATACTTCCAAGAGCAGCGGTTGTAGCAGCGCTTGAGCCTGAGATGGCCGAAAAGAACATTGCAGTTACTACTGTTACAATTGCAAGACCTCCAGAAAAGTGCCCAGTCAGAGCATTAGCAAAACTGATGAGACGTTTAGAAATACCTCCAAATTCCATTAGAGTTCCAGCAAGGATAAAGAATGGAATTGCCATCAAGGGAAACGAGTCAACAGAAGTGAATGAACGCTGAACGAGTACAACGAGAGGTGTAGCTCCTTCATAAATTAAAGCTATGGCAGAGGCTAAGCCCATGGCGATTGCAATTGGTACGCCTAAAGCAAAGAAAACAATTAAGGATACAAATAATACTATTGCCATGTAGCTTCCTCACTTTCTTCACGATGATTCTTCCCACCGTCAATTAATACTGCCAAAGCATTAATGATTAATAAAACAGCACCCAATGGAATTGCAAGATAAGGAATAGACATTGATATACCCAAGCCTGCAGATGTTTGACTGTTTATCGTTGAAGTAATTTCAGTACCTTGTACAACCAGGATAAGGGCAAATATTATTGTAATTACCATTACAACTTTCTTGAGAAGAATTTGCATCTTCGGCGGTAAGGCTTGTGCTACGGCCTCTATCGAAATTAGACGGTTATAGCGAAGGGCTAGAGCAGCGCCAAGGAAAACACCGTATATCATTAAATAGCGAGCAAGCTCTTCTGTCCAATGAAGGGGATAATTGATGATGAAACGTGTAAAAATTTGCAGAAGAATCAAAATAGACATAGTGCCAATCATTACCCCAAGTATGTAGCCAACTATCTTGTTTATATAATCTACTATTTTGAGATAGGTTTTCATAGAGTTATACCTCCTAAAAAGAAGAGAAAAGGCCTCACACCTTTTCTCAAGATATTATTTTGCTTCTACAATGCTATCGTATAACTTACGATGGGCCTCTGATTCATCAGCAAATTCCGTATGAACTGATTCAGCTAATTTAGAGAATGATTCGATATCTGGTTCAACTACATTCATACCAGCGTCTTTCAATTTTTGAAGTAGCTCCACTTCCAACTCATTCACAAGGTTATTTTCGAATTCAGTTGCTTCTTTAGCAGCTTCATCGATTGCAACTTGTTGTTCAGGAGTTAAATTTTGGTATGTTTTTTCACTCATAGCCAGTTGTACATAACCATAAACGTGATTGGTTAACATTAAATAATCTTGAACCTCGTCTAATTTATTACTTTCAATTAAAGCCAGTGGATTTTCTTGAGCATCAATTACTCCTGTTTGCAGCGAAGAGTAAACCTCACCAAATGCCATAGGTGTAGGGGTTGAACCCATTGCCTCCCATGCAGCAATCGAAGCTGGAATTTCTGGTACACGAATTTTGATTCCTGCTAAATCAGAAGCAGATGTAATTTCCTTATTTGCCGTTAATACACGAGGACCACGAATCCAGAAATCAAGCCCACGAACACCGGTATTATCTAATAAATCTTGTTTTAACTGCTCTCCAACTTCACCATATAATACCTTTTCAAGATGTTCATTATCTTCAAAGATATATGGTAATTCTAAAATCGAATACGGTGCGTAAAAGTTACTAAGTACTCCTGCAACTAAAGCAAAATCAATAGAACCAAGTTGCATTCCTTCAATCAAATCACGGTCATTACCCAACGTGGAACTTGGGTATAAGTCAACAATGACAGATCCATTTGTTTTTTCCTCTACTAATTCAGCAAACTTTTCTGCCCCTAAATGCCAAGCATCAGTTTCGTTTGCAATGTGGCCTAACCTTAATTTTGTTACTTCTTCACTTTTGTTATCAGATCCTGATGATGATGTAGCTTCATTCCCCTCTTCCCCACACGCTGCCAACGATATTGCTAAACCTAAAACAAATACACTACTTAAAAGTTTCTTAAACATTTCTTCTAAACCCCCATCCCCTATGTTTAACTTTATTCAAAAGAAATTAATACTTTTAGCGATTGATCTTCTTTTTTGTTTACAATTCTAAACCCATGATCCGCTTTCTCTAGTTCAAGATTATGTGAAACTAACGACTCAGTGATAATTTTATTATTCGCTAGTAATTCAATTGCTGCTTGAGTATCAGGAGAATTGTATGTCATGCAACCAACGATTTCCTTCTCTTGATTTTGAAGGTTATGAATATCGAAGGTTTGTGTATCTTGAAACATTGCAATCGTTACAATTCGTCCTCCTTTCTTCAAAAGTTTAAGTCCATCATCTATAATTCCAGGAATACCAGCTGCAATTAGGACAACATCAAACTTACTTCCTATTTCTTCAAGGGCAGTTTGGTGCCACTCCATTTTTCCTTCAATATTTTTCGTGTGAGTTGCTCCCATGTTTTTAGCTGCATCAAGAGCATAGTCAAGTACATCTGTAGTGTAGGTAACTGTAGCCCCTGCTGCACGTGCTGCAGCCATTGCTAGGAGTCCAATTGGCCCTGCTCCTAAGATAGCAACCTTTGAACCTAACGATATATTGCCTTTTCTGACCGCATGAACAGCTACTGCTAAAGGCTCTACTAATACACCAATTTTAAAATCCATAGTGTCAGGTAGTTTAAACACTGTCTTTTCCGGACTAACAAAATATTCAGCCATGGTTCCATACCAACCGTTTAGACCAGGAGCTGTTCGATCCTCACAAAGATTAACATTACCTGATAAACAGTATTCACAGGTACCACATCCGATTTGTGGTTCAACAGTAACCTTATCTCCTACTTTCACTCTTTGGACATCACTACCGACTTCTTTAACTACACCAGATATTTCGTGCCCGATTATGACAGGAGGTTTTCTGAAAGGATGTAATCCTTTATATGTGTGGATATCTGAGCCACAAATACCTGCCATTTTTACTTCAATCAGGACATCGTTTTCCCCCAAATTAGGAACTGCAACATCTTTCACGGTAATCTTATATGCATCCTCTACATAAACAGCTTTCATTACGTCCTCCTTCTACTAATCTAGTAATTTTTGTTTTGATAATCTTAAATGGTTTTCAATAAGCTCAGATGCATTGCCCGATTCCTGGCCTAAGCTATAAATAATCTCAATATGTTCTTTATTGAAATCTTCCATCCTCTTAAAATCCTTTTTTAAATGTCGAAAAGTTATTCTTTTCAGTTGATCGTTATAAATCAACAAAACTCTTTCGATTTCGGTGTTTCCAGTAAACTGAGCCAGCTTCAAGTGAAAAAAGTGATCCCAGTGTGTAAATTTTTCAACGTCATTTTCTTTAATTGCACCATTCATGTGGTTTGTTGCTTCAAATAATTGAGCAGTTTCATTTTCCCCCAAATTTCCTTGTAATTGGGAGCATACGAAGGTTTCCAAGGCAATACGAAGATCATAGATGTTTAAGATTTTTTCGAGACTGAGATCCAATACAATAATGCCTTGTTTTGATGAAACTTTAACAAAACCTTCAGACTCAAGTCGTGTAAGTGCAGACTTTATTGGTGTCTTGCTCATCTCAAGTATTTCAATTAATTCACGCTCGGAGAGCATTTGGTTAGGTGCAAAGTATTCAGTAAGAATTAATTCTTTAATTTTGTTATAAGCTATGTCTTTCAGAAGCTTGGTCTCTACTTTTGGTTGCATATCTGTGTAATTCCTTTTCTACTTGTTGATTGTTTTACTCGTTGAAAGTAATCAATTTGCCCGAATTGGCCACCTTTCAAGGCAATCTCTATAGATGAAGAGTTATCTTGGAATGATTTTCCGATACATAAAGGTGCACCTGGTGAAATGGATTGAATAACTTCTAAAGAATCGATTCCCAATGCTTTCGCGACGAAGCCTGATGTATCACCACCAGCAACTATCAGTCTTTCAAGTTTTGAACGGTCAAGAATTTCCTTTGTCAATATTCCCAAACACTTTCCGATATGTTCAGCTGTTTGTGCATTAGTCATGCTTTTACTATTGAAGAAATTCTTAAGGACAGTGATATTTTCATCTTCGGGTCCCAAAGCTGTATAAAGGACAATGTCGTCTCCCTTTTCGATTAGAACTAAAATTTCATCAATAAAGGATTCCATTTCAAGGCCCGTGATTATTTCATTAGGTATCCTTATTAAGTGATAGCCTTTGTCACCTGCATCAAGGATTTGTTGTCTTGTGACATCAGATGCACTGCCAGATATAACAAGCATCTGTTTCTTTGCTTCGTGATCGAATTCGATATTTCCATTAGGGAGAATGTTAGCATCTTTACTCCAATAATCAGTCAATCCATATTCAATGCCAGAAGAACCCACCACAAATGTTGCTTTTCCCTCACGATAATTCCAAATAATATCTGCACTGCGACACAACATTTCATTATCGATAATGTCATGAATGACAACTGTTGAAACAGAGGCTACAGAGAAATAGTTCTTTTTATAATCATGCTCGTTATTATTTAAAAGAACATTGAAGTATCCGTAATCCCCTTCTAACTGTTTACCAAGATGAATGCCTAAATCAGATTCATTCATGGGTGTACTTGGATGTCTCGACATTATTGGATGCCTATCCAAGCGATATACTTTATCTCCAGACTTCGCAAAGTGATGGCCGAAGTATGTATATCTTCCAAGTGGAGGTGCACCGACAATTACCGGGACATGATCTTGTTCATCAAAGTACTGCATGGATGTTTTAATTGCGCATCCAATACTTCCTATTTCGGGTGAGGAATCGAATGTTGAACAAGTTTTATAATGGACAATTCGAGCCCCACTATTACTTAAGTTTTGGATAATCGGTTTTATTTCTTCTTCTAAACCTTGTATATCTTTTGCCCTTCCTGTGCCAGCAACACCTATACATTGAAGCTCTGGATTCTTTTCGAGAATTTCTTTTGAAGGAGGAGTAAGATATAAAACTGTACGATATCCTTTTTTGTAAAGTGCTTCCATTGCATCAGTTGAACCAGTAAAATCATCTCCATAAAAAGCTAACAATAAGTTACCCATTGTTTAGTCCTCACTTCTGGTTGAATTTTTCATAAGCTTCTCGAACGTACTTATCATTCTTGATAATATCTTCAAACTTTTCTCCACTAACTGCACCTTCCCAACTTCGAATAAAACTGTGGACACCGGCTTTAACACCACTAGGATGAGCTAATATACCCCCACCGGCTAAATGCAGTAAATCAGTTGTTTGAACAGCTCTATATGTTGGGGCTGCACTCCCAGCCCACTGAGCAGAAGATAAGACAGGGAGGACAGAATCATCTTTAAATATTGGTTTCAAACAATCCTTAATAGATGTGGTAACGGATTCATTTGTTTCTGCAAACTTACTATTCAAACCATTAGTATGAAGATGATCTATACCAGACAGGCGGCATATTTTTTGATAAGCTGTAAAACTCATTCCAAGTAATGGATGTCTAGTCATTGCTCCCCACTGGTTTCTATGTCCATGAATTGGGAGTTCGCTGTAATTAGCTAATTCTTTAACACTGCTATATCCAATACTATTGATACTTACCATGATGCAGGTACCATCATGTGTAATGACGGTGTCATGATTGCGTTTCATCTGATCAACGTCATCGGTAATGTTAAAAGCGTACATAGTTTTCTTCCCTGTTCGCTCCGCTACACGGTTGATTTCTTCCATTGCCACCTTGACTCTATCTTCAAATGAAAAATACAAGGGGTTACCAGTTAATTCATCGTCCTTGATAAAATCCAACCCAGCTTCAGCAAGATTTCTAATCAGCTGACGAAAGTCTTCTTTTGGTAAACCTACACTTGGCTTTATGATCGTCCCGAACATAGGGCGATTTTCTACTCCCATAAGCTTCCTAGTTCCCATGATTCCGAATTTTCCTGGAGGATACTTTTCTTGAAACTTATTAGGTACATTAAAGTCTAAAAGTCGTACACCGGAGAATTCCCTTAATTCATATAGGTTTCCAGCAAGTGTAGTTATTAGATTAGGTAAGGAATAGCCAAAGTTTGAAATTGGATATTCAATTTCAACAATAGCTTGATTATAAGAATCAGTTTCTGATTGAATTGAAAATGGAAGTGAAGGAGTACTAACAGTTTGAATCAATTCAATAGAAACCACTTTAGCAGCATGTTTTGCATGTATTTCCTCTGTTTCCCCTGGTAACTTAACAAATGTACCTGTCGATTGTTCTCCAGCTAATATAAGAGAAGCTTTCTCGGGATTAATCGGTGTCTCGATTAAGTACTTAGCTGTAACATTCATCAAATTCACCTCCAATTTTTAACATAGATTTATGTTAGATTTATATAAGATTTAATTTAATGTATGCGTTTTCAATTGTCAATATGATTTTAGAATTTTTTGAATATTTTTAAATAAAAATTATCGACTGTAGATTCAAACCAAGGCTAATGTAACTAAAAAATGGAATTATTTTGGATATTCAATAAGAGAAGAAGGATTTTAAGGATAGGAAAATAATAAGGTAGAAGTCGTAAAATCAAGATAAGGTAATAGTCAGTCTATTCTTAATTGGTTAGTCTTTGCACCATACCATATACATTTAGTAATACACAGATTACAGCGATGTATCAAAAACACATTACATATACCAACCATTGCAAAGCAGTCTAGCTATATTTACATTGTTTAATTTACACACTATAGTGAATATGTTTTAACATACTATCAAAATGGAGAAGAGTTAAATTTTTGGTGAGAAAAATCCTTAACTTCAAGTATCATCAATTAGCAGGTTGTGGAAATAAAAATACCTGAAGTAATTAAGAGGTAGAGCAACCGGCTAATCGGTTGCTCGTAGGTTTTAGCCCTACCTTCGGAGCAAGTTGCCTGTAGGTCAAGTGGTTATTCACCGCACTTTCACGGCGGAAAAATGGTTTTATCCCATACAGATAAAAGTCATTTCCTTTTTAAAAAAATCTAGTGATGATGCTACTTACGGGCTTACCTTTCAATATCTTTACAAAACACCTCAAAAAGATTAAACGCTTTTGTTATTTGTTGCTATTATTTTCTATGAAGAAATACTCAGTTCCAATAAATAAACAAAACTCCGATTAGGTAACTCTCTGATACTTCAAATAGATTAAGTCATAAAAAGTATATCTAGTACACCGCTTCCTTCATAATGCATTTGCTAATAGTTGATCTTTGTTTTCTTCAAACCAATTTAATTTTTCTCTTAATCGGACAACTTCTCCTACAATAATCATGCTTGGGTTTTGTACTTGTTCTTCAATAGCCAATTCATAGATTGTTGCAAGCGTTCCAATTACTGTCCGCTGCTTATTTGTAGTTCCTTGATGTATTAATGCAACAGGTGTTTCCCTGCTTTTTCCGTGAATCATTAATTGATTCGTGATGTAATTCAAATTTTTCATCCCCATATAAATGGCTAAAGTATCTACACTATTGACGAGTGAATCCCATTGAACATTATCTGCTTCTCCTTCTTTTCTGTGGCCCGTAATTATAGCAAAGGAGGAACTATATTCTCTATGGGTTACCGGAATACCTGAATATGCTGCTGCGGCTATGCTTGAAGTAATACCTGGCACAATTTCGAACAGTACCCCCTTCTCCTGACAAGCCGCCGCCTCTTCTGCTCCACGACCAAAGATGAATGGATCGCCACCCTTTAAACGAACGACAACATT
>DAMDNS010000046.1:0-10274 GCA_032083605.1 Ureibacillus sp. | reverse complement strand
TTCGAGAAAGCACAGGAGCTTGCTAATCTTAAGGGCTCTGAAGAGGAAGTTTCAATCCAGGATGCAACAGAAAATTATAATGAAAAAATAGTAGGCTTAGAAGCAGAAGTTAAAGAAAAAGAAGCTGAAATTGAACAGCTGCAAGCGGAATTAGAAAAAGCTAAGGCTGAAAATCAGGAAAATCTTACTGTCCAAGAGCAGCTTCAATATGAAATTGATAAGCTGCAACGTGATCAGAATGCAGCAAAAAAAGAATTTGATGAGTTATTGGATTCCTTTGAGCAAATGTCCGCAAAATCAGCAGCGCCAATTCTGGTGGAAATGAATGATGAAGAGGCGGTTAAACTACTGGCGAACATGCAGCCTGATATTCTATCGGCAATACTAGCCAAAATGAGTCCTGCTGACGCCGCTCGTTATACTGAGCTATTAACGCAATAGTTATTTAAGGGGGTGAAAAAATGAATATCGGCATCATGCAACTATCTTCTAACATGAGTATTAACTCTAAGCCTATCTCTAGAAACCAATCAGCGGCAACTTCTGAACATTCGCCAAAGAAGACTAATAGCTTTGAAGAAATCTTCAACAAAGTTATGTCTTCAAAGTCGAATAATGAAATCTCCGCAACTAAAAAGGAAACAAACGAGCCTATTGATGTCGAGTCGCTAGGGAATTTATTAGGTGCACAATCCTTGGAAGAAGTGGTTGATTTATTAGGAATTCCGCATGATGGTGGATTGTTGACGCTGCAAGCTGGTGAAGAAGGCAAGGCTTTGGCTTTCGATGAAATGATGGATATGGAGAACTTGCTTTCGGTGCTGGGTATTGAACCCGCACAATTGTTAGAAACAATTCAACAGTTAAGTGGAGCAAAAGCAGATAATTCAGGTGATATTTGGCAAGTGATTAATTCTGTAGTTGGCCAAGAGACGGAATTAGTACAGCAATTAGTTTCTGCTCTAGAAGGTGAACAAAAAGTAACTTCTAAAGAAGCGGAACAGCTGCTCCAATTCCTGAAATTAGCCCAGGTAACCGGTAAGAATACTGATTTGTTCGCTAATCAAGCTCAAGCTATGGAAGAGTTAAATAACATGCTAAAAAGTGCGGCAAAAGAAATTAGCACATTAGGCAATAATCAACCTATTCAGCTGCCTAATAATCAGTCTGGTAAGGTCTCGCTGCAAGGCTTTGAACAAGTAGTCCAGAAAGTAATGGAAGATACCGAAACAACAGAAACGCCTGAAACAACGAAAGCTACAGTAAATGCAGCTCCTGCACTCACTAATATAACAAACACAACTAGAACTGTTACGATTACACTTCCAACAGAAAAGGGAGCTCAATCTGAAGCACTAGCTAAAGAGATGCAGAATTTATTAAATCGAAGTCAAATCTCGAACACGCCTGGTATGACGAAACTTTTGCTTAAGCTATATCCTGAAAATCTAGGTTCGATTCGTATCGAAATAATGCAGCAGGATGGTGTTCTGTCTGCAAGACTACTAACATCCACTTCAATGGGGAAAGAAATTCTAGATAATCAATTGCACCAGTTAAAAACAGCATTCGCTAATGCGAATATCCAGATGGATCGAATCGATATCGCACAAAGTCTTCAAGAAACAGATCGAAACCAGAAAGACCAAGGACAGTTCGGACAGCAATTTAAACAACAGTCTGAACAAAAAGAGCATGAACAGGATGATCACGAGGATGAAACTGAAAAATTATCCTTCAGCGATTATCTAATAAATGAGGAGGTGTAAGTATGGCAACTACTGGTATATCAAATGATTATTATCTAGCTTCAACACAAAAACCTAAAATCAGTACTACCGGTGATAACTCTAGTCTTGGGAAGGATGCATTTTTAAATATCCTAATTACTCAATTACAAAACCAGGATCCAACTCAACCAATGGACGATAAAGAATTTATCTCCCAAATGGCTCAATTCTCGTCTTTAGAGCAAATGCAGAATATGACGAATGCAATGCAAGATTTACTTAAATCACAAAATGAAACGCAGCTTATGTCATACACAACATTTATCGGAAAAGAAGTGAAATGGAGTGAAGTAGCAGCTGAAGCGGATGAGAATGGAAATCCGGTTGTCAATGAGGGGTCAGGCGTTATTAATGAATTGAAATTTAAAGATGGTGAACCTGTTTTCGTTTTAGCAGACGGTAAAGAAATTACACCTGGAAATATCTCATCCATTTTAAATTCAAATTCTTCATCAGCATCAGGTTCTGCAGCTGCTAATGAAAATCCTTTAGTAACGGCCAGTAAATTAATTGGACAATCAATTCGCTATCAATTGGATGGAGCAGAGCTAACTGCCAAAATCGAATCGGTATCAACGAACAATAGCTTTATAGAGTATATTTTAAATAATGGAACACGTTTACAAAAGGATCAATTTGAACTAATAAGTGAATAGGTTGGGTGACAAAGATGAATCGAATTTCAATTCAGCACTTGCCATTACAACCAACAATACAGACACAAAAGAAAACCACGGCACAAGCTCATGGCAAACAATCTTTTATCGCACATTTTCATGAAGCTGCAAATGCTCAAAAGCTTAAAATTAGCAAGCATGCAAATGATCGCATAAAAGAAAGAAATATATCTATAACAGAGCAAGAATGGCAGCAAGTGTCCGAAAAAGTATATGAGGCACGTTCTAAGGGCGTGAATCAGCCACTAGTCTTGATGGATCAAGCAGCATTAATCGTAAGTGCTAAAAATGAAACGGTTATAACAGCGATGGAACGCTCAGAAACAAAGAATCAGTTATTTACAAATATCGATGGAACAATAGTCCTTTGAAGGCAGGACCAATAAGAAGCCAAACAATGGTTTTCTAAGAATGGATGCCTAGTGCTGCCGACTGACAGAAGCAGTACATATACAAAAAAATTAACGGATAAACGAGAGGAGAACGATTAACTATGTTACGTTCAATGTATTCAGGTATTTCTGGTTTAAAAAACTTCCAAACTAAGCTTGATGTAATCGGGAACAATATTTCAAATGTAAATACTTACGGATTTAAAAAGGGCCGTGTGGTATTTAAAGATTTAATTTCACAAACGACTGCTGGTGCCACAGCTCCTTCTGACACACGTGGTGGGGTTAATGCAAAACAAGTAGGTTTAGGTGCACAGATTGCGGCAATCGATACAATTTCGACAACAGGTTCCTTACAAACTACGGGGCGTGTATTAGACTTGGCAGTTTCTGGTGATGGTTACTTCCGTGTTGCACCTGGTGTAACAGGAGGAGGAGCAGCAACAGATATTTCTTATACAAGAGCCGGGAATTTCTACATGGATGCCGAGGGAGATATCGTAACAGCAGATGGTATGTATTTATTAGATACGACTGGAAATAAGATTAATGTAGATCCTTCTTCTCAAAGCATGTCAATTGGACAAGATGGTACTGTAAACATTGTTAAAGCGGATGGTACTTTAGAAACAACGGTACAAAAAATAAGTTTAGCTAAATTCCCTAATAGCGAAGGGCTGGAAAAAGTAGGCTCTAACTACTACAAAGAGTCACCAGCATCAGGGGAACCTGCCGGAATAGCTGGAGGTACAGCCGATTATAACGCACAAGCTGGCGGTAAAGGTTCAATCCAATCCGGTTTCCTAGAAATGTCAAACGTTGACCTTTCTGAAGAATTTACAGAAATGATTGTTGCACAGCGTGGTTTCCAGGCAAACTCTCGTATTATTACAACATCAGATGAAATCTTGCAAGAGCTAGTAAACTTAAAACGATAATCTAGTAGTTGCGCACTAATTTTAATGACGGATAAGAAAGTTCCGAACTTTCTTATCCGCTTAAGTGCAACTAAGGCATATCGCTAAAAGGTGTGCGATTAGCCAAGTTTTCTAACAAAGGAGGGTCGGGCCGGCTTCTCATGAAGGCCCGGCCCCATTTCAATGATCGAATTAACACGATTAAATGGAAAATCATTTTCATTAAATGCGTTATACATAGAATCGGTTGAGTCATTTCCGGACACAACAATTACATTAACAAATGGCAAGAAATTTATTGTTACTGAAAGTGAAGTAGATGTACGAGCAAAAGTAGCAGAATTTTATAAAAGTATACAAATATTATCCAACCCGCATTTACGAGGTGATGACGATGAAAAACAATAAATTATTAACTGTAATGCTCATCATTTTAGTGTCCATTACATTGATTGGGGTTGTAATTTTTGTTTTATTAACACAATTTAATAAACAAGCAGCAACTGATCGCGAACCGACAATAGATGAAATTGTTGAATCTTCTGTTGATGTTACAGAAATCACAACAAACCTGGCAGATAATAAAATTATCATGCTTTCATTAAAAATCCAGACAGACAGTAAAAAAGCAGCGGAAGAGCTGACAAAACGTGATTTCCAAACAAAAAATCTTGTAATTACCCAGCTCTCCGAATTGACGGAAGAAGATTTAAAAGGGAAAGATGGAAAAACAACCTTTGAATCTACATTAAAATCACAACTAAACGAGTTGATGCAAGACGGAGAAGTACAGCAGGTTTATATTACCTCCTACGTCATCCAATAAGTAAAATCCAATGTGAAACATCTTGAAATGGAGGTGGGCAAATGGCGGGAGATGTATTATCCCAATCCGAAATTGATGCGCTGCTTTCTGCAATATCAACCGGTGAAATGTCAGCGGATGACATGAAAAAAGAAGAAGATTCAAAGAAAGTTAAAATATATGACTTTAAAAGAGCTCTTCGTTTTTCAAAAGATCAAATCCGAAGTTTGACCCGAATACATGAAAACTTTGCAAGGCTATTAACGACATTTTTCTCTGCACAGTTAAGATCATATGTACAAATTACTGTAGCATCTGTCGATCAAATTCCTTTTGAAGAGTTTGTTCGTTCAATTCCCAATATGACCTTAATAAATGTGTTTGAAGTACCGCCTTTAGATGGTAATATTTTAATGGAGATCAATCCAAATATCGCGTACTCCATGCTAGATCGTTTAATGGGTGGCAGTGGGTCAAGTTATAGTAATGTGGCGAATTTAACTGAAATTGAACAGAAAATCATGACCAATCTATTTGAGCGTTCCTTCGACAATTTACGAGAAGCTTGGGATACAATTGCTGAAATTGATCCAATCTTAGTAGAACTCGAAGTGAATCCTCAATTTTTGCAAATGATTTCACCAAATGAAACGGTAATTGTTATTTCTTTAAACACAATTATTGGCGAAACAACAGGGATGATTAATATTTGTATCCCACATGTTGTGTTAGAACCGATTATCCAGCATCTCTCTGTTCAATATTGGATGCAGTCCAATACAAAAGAGGCTTCACCTGAGCAAGCGCTTATGTTAGAAAAACGGGTAAAGCAAGCAGAATTACCATTAACTGCCGAGCTTGGTACAACCAATATAACGATTGAAGATTTCCTATATATGAGTATAGGTGATGTCATTCAACTGGACCAGAATATTGATGAACCATTACTTTTAAAAGTAGGCACTATACCGAAATTTACTGTACAGCCAGGAAAACGAAATAAAAAAATGGCAATCCAAATTATAGCACCCTTAGAAGGAGGAGACGAAGATGAGTGATGGTATGCTCTCCCAAGAAGAAATTGAAGCTCTATTAAGGGGCGAATCGTTAGACGACAAGCTTAACGAATTAGCATCTGAATCTTCTGCAAAAGAACAGCTGCGAGTGGAAGACTATTTAGACTCTATGGAACAAGACGCTTTAGGTGAAGTAGGAAATATCTCATTTGGTAGCTCGGCAACGGCCCTTTCTACACTTTTAGGACAAAAAGTGGATATTACGACACCGGTAGTTTCGATTCTCAATAGAAATTATCTAGAAGAGGAATTTCCACATCCTTATGTAGCAGTGCAGGTGGAATATACTACCGGTTTATCTGGAGCAAATTTATTAGTAATTAAACAAGAGGATGCTGCTATTATTGCTGACTTAATGCTAGGTGGGGATGGTTTAAATCCAAGTGCGGATTTAAGCGAGATTCAACTAAGTGCAGTTCAGGAAGCGATGAACCAGATGATGGGTTCAGCTGCAACATCCATGTCGACAATCTTTAATAAAAAAGTAGATATTTCGCCACCTTCAATTGATTTGATGAATATCTCGCAAAATGAAGGAACTGAACAAATTCCTGAGGATGATTTATTGGTTAAGGTTTCATTCCGACTAAGAATTGGGACATTAATTGATTCAAACTTAATGCAATTATTCCCGCTAAACTTTGGGAAAAAGCTTGTAAAATCATTGCTTGGGGATGAGGATAACGGGGGCTCGGCTGAAGCGCAGCAGCCAGCAGTCAATCAACAGCCAGCTGCACCAGTACAACCGGTACAACAACAGCCGGTGCATCAGCAACCAGTACAGCAACCGGTTCAGCAGCCAATACCGCAACAGCCTGTAAATCAGCAGCCGCCTGTCTACCAACAGCAAGCTGCCACAACTTATCAAGAACCGCCTACAAGCTATGCGATGCCTACATATCAACAACCGCAACAGCCTGTAAATGTTCAGCAAGCTCAATTTGCGTCCTTTGAACAAGCACCTATTACACAGGATGAAGCACGCAATTTAAATATGCTGCTTGATATTCCATTACAAGTTACGGTTGAACTTGGACGTACAAAGCATTCGGTGAAAGAAATATTGCAGCTGGCATCAGGATCCATTATCGAATTGGACAAGTTAGCTGGTGAACCAGTTGATATTTTAGTGAATAGCCGTTTAATTGCAAAAGGGGAAGTAGTTGTAATCGATGAAAACTTCGGTGTGCGTATTACGGACATCATGAGCCAAAAAGAACGATTAAACAATTTGAAATAGGATTATTTGGAGGGATTTTACATGTCTAAAAAGATTTTAATAGTAGACGATGCAGCATTCATGCGCATGATGATCAAGGATATTTTAACTAAAAACGGTTATGAGGTAGTTGGGGAAGCTGCTGATGGACTTCAAGCCGTTGAAAAGTATAACGAATTGCATCCAGATTTAGTAACAATGGATATTACTATGCCGGAGATGGATGGAATCGCTGCACTAAAAGCAATTAAATCAACAGATCCAAATGCTACTGTTATTATGTGTTCTGCTATGGGACAACAAGCCATGGTAATTGATGCAATCCAGGCAGGAGCAAAGGACTTTATCGTAAAACCATTCCAAGCTGATCGCGTAATTGAAGCAATTCAAAAAGCATTAGGTTGATAAAATGAACGGAAAAGGTTATGCAATAGCACGTCTGGGTTTTGCATTTATCATGGCATTAACTTTTCTGGCACCCATGAATTTTGTTTATGCAGCAACTGGCAGTCAATCGGTTACAGAATGCTGGCAAAATCCTGAAGCTGAAGGATGCGTAGATACAACCCCATCTGTCGAAGAAGAAAATTCAGCTTCGGCAGACGTGGGATTAGGGTTATGGGATTATATGAAAATGCTGTTTTCCCTTATATTCGTATTGGCACTTTTAATCTGGGTTCTTAAATTTCTCAATAAAAAAAGTGCAAACTATCAACAAAACAGTGTTGTCCGTAATATTGGCGGGATATCTGTAGGTGCCCAAAAGTCTGTTCAATTGCTGCATATTGGCGATAAATTATATATTGTCGGTGTTGGCGAAGATGTTCAGCTTATAAAAGAAATCGATGACGCCGAGGAAGTAGAACGGTTATTAGAAATTTATAATGAAAAACAAACAATTGAAGGTGGAACAACACCTTATATTTTAGAGCTTGTAAAAAATTTAAAACGGTCTAAATCACAGGATGGAAAAGAAGAAACACAGTCGAGTCAAAGCTTCGGCGATATGTTTAACTATCGCCTTACGGAGCTTACAAAATCACGTAAAAGTGAATTGGAGAAATGGAAGGAAAAGGAGAAGGATAAGTAATGGAAGAATTTATCTCACTCTTTTCTGAAAACGATCCGACCAATGTTTCGACCTCTGTTCAACTTCTTCTTTTATTAACCGTTTTGTCTTTAGCACCAAGTATATTAATTTTAATGACATCCTTTGCCCGTATCATGATCGTTCTTTCTTTTACAAGAACAGCTTTAGCGACCAATACTTCTCCGCCAAACCAAGTATTGATAGGTATGGCATTATTCCTGACATTTTTCATCATGGCTCCAACGTTCCAGGAAGTGAATGATCAAGCACTCCAGCCATTATTTAATGAAGAAATTGGATTAGAAGAAGCCTATGATCGCGCGGCTTTACCTTTCAAGGAATTTATGGCGCAGCATACGAGACAAAAGGATCTACAGCTTTTCTTGGACTACAATCAAGCAGAAAGACCTGCTTCAGTAGAAGAAATTCCATTAACTATGCTAGTTCCAGCATTTGCTTTAAGTGAAATTAAAACAGCTTTTCAAATTGGATTTATGATATTTATACCTTTCTTAGTTATTGATATGGTAGTAGCCAGTGTTCTTATGTCAATGGGGATGATGATGCTGCCACCTGTTATGATTTCACTGCCATTCAAAATTTTATTATTCATCTTGGTAGATGGCTGGTATTTAGTTATTAAATCTTTACTTCAAAGTTTTTAGGGGATGATATAAATGACGCAGGAAATGGTCATTGCAATTGCAGAGAGAGCGATTTGGATCGTCCTCGTTGTTTCAGGACCACTGCTATTAATTGCACTTATTGTTGGTTTGCTTGTTAGTATTTTTCAAGCAACCACTTCAATTCAAGAGCAAACATTAGCATTCGTACCGAAAATAGTTGCTGTGTTAGTGGGAATTATCTTTTTTGGACCATGGATGATCTCACAATTGACCTCCTATGTTACTGACATTCTAAATAATTTAACGCGATATATAGGGTGATTGAAATGACAGAAATCATGCCTGAAATTTCGGTTTTATTATTAATCATTGTCAGAGTTTCTGCTTTTTTTGTATCAGTCCCTTTTTTCTCATACAGTAGAATTCCTCCGCAGCTAAGGATTGCCTTAGCAGTTATTTTTTCTTGGATGATCTACTACACATTGGATGTAGAAGCCATTCCAATAGACGGAGATTACATATTGCTTGTTTTAAAAGAAGCCATTATTGGTGTAACCATTGGTCTGGTAGCCTATATGTTCATGACTGCCGTACAAATAGCAGGTGGGTTTATAGACTTTGAAATGGGTTTCGCAATGGCTAACGTGATTGATCCGCAAACAGGTGCTCAAACCCCTTTGATGGGGCAATTTTTTAATTTTTTAATTCTTTTTGTATTGCTGGCAATTAACGGGCACCACCTAATTTTAGATGGTATTTATTATAGCTATCAATTTGTACCCATGGATCAGGTTTTTCCAGATTTCGCTAACGAAAATATAATCGAGTTTATTCTTCAATCCTTTGGAACGATATTTGCATTAGCTTTTCAAATGTCCGCACCTATTGTAGCTACTTTGTTTTTAGTTACGATGGCCTTGGGAATAACAGCAAAAACTGTTCCGCAGCTCAATATTTTCGTAATCGGTTTTCCAATAAAGATTGCAGTTGGTTTCCTTGTTTTAATCATTTCAATGGGTGTCATGATTGAGGTCATGGAAAAAGTTATCGAAATGATGATACTTTCAATGCGAGATTTCATGCGATTGTTAGGTGGTGCATAGAACTTGAAGTTACTACTCACATTAGATATACAATTTTTTGCTGGGGATAAAACGGAAAAAGCAACACCAAAAAAGAGGCAGGATGCCAGGAAAAAAGGACAAGTTGTAAAAAGTCAGGATGTCACTGCTGCTGTTGGTTTGTTATTGCTATTTTTGTTTTTATATTTTACGGGACCAATGATGATTGAGGGCATATTCGCCTTTTTACACCAAGCCTTTGAAAAAAATATATTAATTGAAACTGTAACTGCCGATACAGTCATGCAGATCTACTCAGATTCTTTAAAAGAGATGGCACTTATCATTTTACCTTTTATGGCAATTGCTGTTGTTGCAGGTATTGGAGCCAACTTCATGCAATTTGGATTGCTTTTTACCATGGAACCCATGAAATTGGATTTAAAAAAGATGGATCCCATTAAAGGGATTAAGAAAATCATCTCTGTCCGAGCAATTGTAAACCTGATTAAATCTCTATTGAAAATATCATTTATTGGAACTGTGACGACTGTTATTATTTGGATGAATTTAGAGGAAGTATTATCATTATCATTTCAAAGTCCATGGGATACATTAACT
>DAMDNS010000045.1:0-10287 GCA_032083605.1 Ureibacillus sp. | reverse complement strand
TACCCAAATAAAAAAAATACCTTTTTATTTATAAAAAGGTATTTTTGTAAAATTTATTATTTTCAAAAAATTCTTTCATTTCACCGACATGATTAATCCAATTTCTGTATTTGGAATAGATCATAGTACACGCCTTGCTTCTCCATTAAGGATTCATGATTGCCTTCTTCCACCAATTCACCGTGATCAATTACAAAAATTTTATCAGCATGAGTGATGGTAGATAACCGATGGGCAATAATGATCGTTGTCCGGTTACTTGCTAAACGGTCCAATGAATCCTGGATCAATGCTTCACTTTCAAGGTCAAGCGCAGAGGTTGCCTCATCCAATACTAAAATAGGCGGATTTTTAAGGAATACCCGAGCAATCGCAACACGTTGTTTTTGACCACCCGAAAGCTTCACACCGCGCTCTCCAACTTTTGTTTCATAGCCTTGGGGCAAGGTCATTATGAAATCATGAGCATTGGCTGCCTTTGCTGCAGCAATGACTTCCTCATCTGTTGCATCCGGTCTACCCATTAAAATATTCTGTTTCACCGAGTCACTAAACAAAATATTATCCTGAAGCACGATTCCGATTTGCGCACGCAGCGAATGGATTACGGCATCATTAACATCAATGTCATCAATTTTCACCGCGCCGCTTGTGACATTATAAAAACGAGGGATTAAACTAACAATTGTCGATTTGCCTCCACCACTCATTCCAACAAAGGCCGCGGTTTCACCAGGCTTAATATTGAAATTAATATTTTTCAATATCATTTGGCCCTCTTGTTCATATTGGAAATCTACATTTTCAAAGGAAACTTGTCCTTTAACCGGAGGAAGCTCTCTTGCTCCTTTTCTATCTTGCACGTCATACTCTTCATCCATCAACTCAAACATACGATCCATGGAAGCAATCGATTGAGTTAAGGTTGTAGAAGAATTTACCAAACGGCGCAATGGACTATATAGACGTTCAATGTAAGCATAAAAGGCTGCCATAGTTCCGACTGTTAACTGACCTTGAATTACTTGGTACCCTGCAAACCCAATAACAAGTAAAGGTGCAATATCTGTAATGGTATTCACCACTGCAAAGGATTTTGCGTTCCACTTTGTATGATCCAGTGCACGCTCTAAAAACTCTCCATTTTCTTTATCAAATATCTGCTGTTCATGCTTTTCTAATGTAAAGCTCTTGATGATACTAATTCCACTTACCCGTTCATGTAAATAGCTTTGTACATGGGCTAAAGCCTGTGAACGTTTCCTCGTTAAGTCCCGAAGCTTGCCAAAGAAATACTTAACGCTAAATCCGAAGAAAGGCAGTGCAATGATTGCAACAATCGTTAACTTAACATCCATTGTCATCATGATTCCAATGGCAATTAAAATGGTTGCCACATCCAGCCAAAGGTTCATCAAGCCAATCATGATGAAGTTTTTCGTTTGCTCCACATCGTTGATAACACGTGAGATCACTTCCCCAGCACGTGTATTGGCATAATATTTCAAGCTAAGTTTTTGTAAGTGACCGAATAATTCCTGACGAATATCAAATAACACTTTGTTACCAACATGCTGTGCAAAATATTGGCGATAATACTCAATTGGCGGGCGAATAACAAAGAATAAAATAACCGTTCCACCTAGCCAGTAAACAAGTTTTGTGATCTTTTCACTGTCTGTTAATCCCGGTGCCCCAATGATATCATCAATAACAATCTTGATTAAAATTGGTATAAATAATGGAATGGCGAACTTAAGGATACCAATCACAATGGTCAATAATATCTCCCAACGATAGGGCTTCACAAAGCGCATATAACGTTTTATACTATCCAAATCTCTTCACTTCCTTTATAGACAACACAATGTACGAAGGTGCCCCATTTGGACACCTCTTAACACTATACTCTAGTTTGAAGGGAATTACACATTTTTGAATTCAGAATGAGATGCTGTTCGTTTGTAGGATTAATAGATTTTTGAGGGAGTTTCTGTTCCTAATTGCCGGTAACAGGCCCGATCAACTGCTTCTCAAAGTAATTTGATTTCAAGTTGCAATTCATTTGTGGAATGAAACGTGTTGAAAAGTAATTCAACTCCCTTACACTTTTCTTTTCACTGGTAAAACTTTTTTAAACAAATCTAGCACCGATACCGTTTCATTTCATCGAAAAAACGTATTAAATCAATCTCGAGCAAAATTTGGATATACTGACAAAAAATAGACGTAAGTTTTCCGCTTAATTAGAAAAAAGAAATAAAAACAGCTTGAATAGACGGAGAAATTCCTTCTATCGACTTAAAAAACGTGAAAATGGAGGCTTTTGCTTAGCATAGTCGGAAAATCTCCCCTTATTTGCCCTAAAAACGAGCTCGAATTGAAAATAACCGGAAAATATCCACTTATTTTAATTTCGCTATTTCTTAATACACAAAAAAAGTGGAGAAAAACCATAAGTTTTTCTCCACCCAACTATTTTTCTTTTGTTTGCATTTCTTTGTTGAAAAGGTATCGATTTGTCCAGACTTCGATAAAGTCAGGAGCAAAAGGGCCTCTTTTTTGCTTGATCCAGCTTACCAGCTTGTTAACATTGCGTTTAAGGATTTTGTCAATTACTTCTGGGTAGCCCATTTCTTTTTTATGCTGTTCATATTCATCTTCATCTAATAATGTATAGGACATGTCAGGGAATACTTTAATATCTAAATCATAATCGATATATTTTATTGCATTATTGTCAAAGACATATGGCGAGCTCATATTACAGTAATAATACACGCCATCATCGCGGAGCATACAAATAATATTGAACCAATGCTCAGCATGAAAGTAACAAATTGATGGTTCCCGCGTGAGCCATGTACGTCCATCAGATTCTGTCACAAGAGTACGCTCATTTGCACCGATAAATATGTTCTTTGTTCCTTTTAAAACCATCGTTTCTTGCCAGACACGGTGGATGCGACCATTATGCTTATAACTATGTATTTGTATCGTTTCTCCTTCTATAGGTATTGTCATGTAAAGCCCACCTTTTCGTCTCTATGTATGTATCAATATCGCTCGGTGATAATATTTGTCCTATTTGAAAATTTCAATCATCAGCAACTATTAGGTTTATTATAGCAATGGTAACCAAAAACTTGTAGCTTGAACAACATATTTTTTAAATACTTGGGAAAAATTAGACTATACTCGCTTCGCAATAGGGAATAAAAGGAAATTTTTTATAGCTAAAAAATTAAGGTATAGACAAAATGTCTATACCTTAAAGTGAATTCACTTTATTTACACTCGAGTTAGGGTGACTATATTAGTAGTCGTTGTTTTCGTTGTTGTTATTGCGTTGGTTGTTTTGTTGGTTTTGCTTTTGGTTTTGTTGACGAGCTTGTTGGAAATCTTGATCCGCTGCAAACTCTTCGTTGTTGTTGAAGTTATTGTTGTTGTTGTTGTTATTGTTGTTGTTGTTGCGGTTATTGCGGTTGTTGTTGTTAGCCATTTGTTATCACCTCCGTAAAAATATTGTTGACGGAAGGATACGACTTTATTCGACAAAATAAAAATAAGTTAATTCAGAACATTCAAAATCTTCAACATTGGTACTGGCATTGGTAAAGTCTTGATTTGTTCAATTGTTAGAAATTGTACATCTTCAGGGAGCTTCGTTTTTTGTTCTACTAGTACCTGCTTACAATCCATCTCCCACGTTAAATGGGAGAAAATATGCTTAAACTTCAGTAATTCAGTATCAACATAACTAGTAATTTCTATATTATAATTGTGCTGGAATGTATCTTCACTATTGGAATTATCATTAATCTCAATCATTGGAAATTGCCACATATCTGCTAATAACCCTTCACTTGGTCGTTTCTCTACCAGGTAACGTCCAGCCTCATCCTGGGCAATAAAAACTTTAAACTCTACTTTTTTTGTCTTCGTTTTTTTCGATTTGATCGGCAATTGGTCTGCAATGCCCTCACTAAAGGCGATACAATATTCGCGGACCGGGCAAAGTAAACATTTAGGAGATGTTGGCGTACAAATCATTGCTCCAAGATCCATCAATGCTTGATTGAAGTCTCCTGGATGTTCTTCATCGATTAACATATCTACCGCTTGTTCAAATACTTTTCTCGTTTTAGGTAGTGCTATATCTTCTTCAATATGTAGAACTCGACTTAATACACGCATAACATTTCCATCCACTGCATGCTCTGGTTTTTGATAGGCAATACTCAAAATAGCACCGGCAGTATATGGGCCAACACCTTTCAGCTTAGAGATATCATGCCGATTGTCGGGTACAATAGCATCATATTTTTCTACAACCTCTTTTACACCTGCTTGTAAATTGCGGGCACGGGAATAATAACCAAGTCCTTCCCACATCTTTAGTAATTCCTCTTGCGGTGCATAAGCGAGATCGTGAATAGTGGGATACTTCTCTAAAAAGCGATTGTAATACGGGATTACAGTATCGACTCTTGTCTGTTGAAGCATGACTTCAGAAACCCAGATTTTATATGGATCTGAAGTGCGTCTCCATGGTAAATCACGTTTTTCATTATTAAACCATTCGACCAAATTGTGTCGAAATTCTTTAGTATATTGATAATTCATCTTATCCTCCGACAAATTTCGATTTTAAATTATAAAATTCGGGTATATTATTAATATAAAGTTAAGTATTTTACATTTTCTACTAAACCAAACCGTCAAGTATATGGTCAAAATCTCCATATACGAGGAGTTGATACCTTTGGATTCAGGCACACATTTAGTAATGGGGGTTGCTTTGGGCGGGTTAGCTTTAGCAGACCCGGTTGTTGCAACCAACACAATGGGATTCGCTGCTGTTATGGCAGGAACAATTATTGGTTCACAGGCACCAGATGTTGATACCGTATTAAAATTAAGAAATAATGCAATCTATATTCGCCATCATCGTGGTATTACTCACTCTATTCCAGCAGTTCTATTATGGCCAATTTTAATTACTGTGGTCCTGAGCTTAATATTCCGAGATGTGAATATCCTGCACCTATGGCTATGGACTTTCCTTGCCGTCTTTCTGCATGTATTTGTAGATATTTTTAATGCCTATGGTACACAGGCGCTCAGACCGTTTTCAAAAAAATGGGTCGCCCTTGGTGTTATCAATACATTCGATCCCATTATTTTTGGCATTCATTGTATAGGGATTTTGCTTTGGGCATTTGGCTTTGAACCGGTTAAAACCTTTTCAATCATGTATTTAATAATTATTGCTTACTATATTTTACGTTTTATCTTGCAAGCCGCTGTTAAAAGAGCGGTCCACCATACAATTCAGGATGAAGACTATGTTATTGTTGCACCGACAATACGTTTTTTTAATTGGCGGGTTGCAGCAAAATCGAAAACCCATTATTATGTTGGGCGTGCTTATGGAAGAACCATTAACATCTATGATAAGTTTGAAATTCACCCGATTCCAAAGACACCTATTGTGGAAAAGGCACTCCAAGATTCAAACTTAAGTGCATTCCTGTCCTTTTCTCCATTATATCGATGGGAAATTTCAGAGCTGGAGAACAATTTAACCGAAGTTCGCCTGATTGATTTACGCTATCGAAGTAATGATCACTATCCTTTTGTTGCCGTAGCCCATGTTGATGAAGAGCTCAACATTGTCAATTCTTACACTGGCTGGATTTTCAGTGAGGATAAACTGCAGCAAAAGCTTCAAATTGGAGCAAGCGATTGACAAAGAAAGCGGAAGTTGCTCGACCAGCTAGACACTGTTATTAAAATTTATAAGGAGCTGTCCTAATCTCTCAGGACAACTCCTCTTTTTTTATTAGTTCGATTTATTGAAGCGCCTCATCTTCATTATCGCTCGCATTTAATAGGTGCGCATACTTTGGATTTCTGCCGGCAAATTCGTGAATTTTATCGCCATAGCTTGTAATCCATTGCTGAATGATTTTCTCTGTGTATTCTGCTCCACGATAGTCATACCCGGCTTTCGCATACGTCGATTCGAAATCGGACCATAAGAGCTCAATCCAAGTACGGGCTTTGTTGACAGAAAGATTTGGATTTTTGTCAGCAAGCATTTGCGTTAATTGTTCAATTGAGTGATTTGCATTCATCTTATTTCCCTGCCTTCATTGGTAACAATATTGAAATTGGCAATGCCTCTTCAAAACGTTCTCCACCTAAACGATAGCCCCAAGCAAAGCGGCCTTTTAAATATTCAACTTTAAAAAATTCTCCGGGTGCCCCATCAATTCGGTACATTTCACCCTTCACAATTGTTTTCGGATCGATTAAATAAGCTGCTGCCATTGTGGCTTTTCTTTCATATACAGCATATTCATTTACAATGCCTAATTGTTCAGCTTTTCTTGCTTTTTCCTTAAGACGAGCAATTTCTTCTCGTAATTCTTGTTCGGTCATTTCTGCATAGCTTTTTTCAGTCATTTTCTTCGGTCTCCTTTGCATCTAGAAATGCATCAATTACTTCTATTGGAAAGCCCTTTTGATATAAGGCTTGTTTGGTTTTCATTCTAAGATCATTGCCTGTCAGCTTGGCAGAATACTTTTTCCAAAGCTTTTCGCCCTGGATTTCTATCATTTCATACCAATCATCATCTTCTCGCTCAAGCTTGATTTGGTCAAGTATTTCGTTTGTAATTGAAAAAGAATATCCCTTTCGCATTAAAACATCCTGGATTTTTTGCTTTATTTGCATTGGTGTTTTATTTTGATTTGCCCGAATTGCCTTTTGCGCAAGCTCCATTGCAATTTGAATTTGCTCATTATGGGTAAAAGAACCAAGCACTTTAGTTTGTGTTTCCTTATCGATTCCTTTTTTAATCATGTCTTGTTTGATAGCTCGAGGACCCTTTTTGGCAGTTTTCTTTTTTGTTTCCAATAATGCCTTCGAATAGGTCTCATCGTTTAAAAAACCCAATTTTTCCAGCTTCCGAATGGCTTCCAACACAACCGCTTCACCAAATCCTGCATCCAAAAGCTTCTTTTTCACTTCATATTCACTACGCATTTGGTAGCTGAGATAATTTAATGCTCGATTAAAGGCTTTGGAAATTTCATCCTCATAGGTAATTTCATCAATATCGAATTGTTCGAGTACTTTTCCTTTTGTTAAGCCAAACTTTATAAGTGTCGATTCATCCACTGCAAAGGCATATGTATCATTTATATATATGTTGTAACGTTCTGGATTGTTTTTTTGTCGTCCTATTTTTGATATGACTTGCATACAAACACTCCTTCTCCAACCCTAGTATACATGTTTTTTTCGATTGTTTCATTTTAGAAAAACTTGATGTAGCTCTCATACCTTATGTGAAAATCATTTTTTGATAAGCATAAAGAAATTGATTTCGCACAATATAAGCAAAAAGGAGGCTAAAATTCTTTATGTGGAAACATCACATTTTAGGTTTAACATTGTGTGCAATAGTTTTTGCGATTGCCTTTAGTTTGGTTAAACCAGATGTTGCAAATGCAAATGCGTACCACTGGGGCTTTGCTAAATCAAAAGATGGAAAGCCTGTAGATGCTGGTGCCAACTTTGATGAAATCTTAACTAAATACGGCGCTTTTTATAGAGGAGATCCAAATAAAAAAATAATTTATCTAACCTTTGATAGCGGTTTTGAAAACGGGTATACAGAATCTATACTAGACACATTAAAGGAAGAAGACGTACCGGCAGCTTTTTTCTTAGCTGGCCATTATTTAGAAAGTGCAGATGATTTAGTTAAAAGAATGATCGACGAGGGGCATATCATTGGGAATCACACATATGGTCATCCTGATCTCTCCAAATTATCGGACGACGGTGTACTAAAAGAATTAAAAAAATTCGATAAAAGACTTAAGGAAACAACCGGACTAAAACGTACATATTACGTTCGTCCTCCCAAAGGCATTTTCAATGAGAGAGTCTTGGAAGTTGGCAATAAACACGGATACACCTATATCTTCTGGGACACTGCTTTTGTGGATTGGAATGATGATGCGAATGTAGGATGGGAATATGCGTACGATGAATTAATGGATCAGTTGCATCCCGGTGCACTCATCCTCATGCATACCGTTGCAAAGCATAACGCCGATGCCCTTCCCAAGTTTATCGAGGCGGCGAAAAAAGAAGGATATACCTTTGGATCCATAGATGATTTGGTGATGGATGAAGTATTGAAATAAAAATTGGGATTCTCGAATTTACCCGAGAATCCCTTTTCTAATTACTTGAACATTTTTTTCAAATTGGCCATTTCGATTGCTGATACAGCTGAATCATAGCCTTTGTTCCCTGCTTTGGTTCCTGCTCTTTCAATTGCTTGCTCAATATTTTCCGTCGTAACAATTCCGAAAATGACTGGAACATTTGAATTCAAGGAAACACTGGCAATCCCTTTTGCCGCCTCATTATTAACGTAATCATAATGGGATGTTGCACCACGAATAACAGTCCCAAGACCAATAACCGCATCATATTCACCAGTTTCAACCATTTGTTTTGCGATAAATGGCACCTCAAAAGCTCCTGGCACCCAAGCTATATCAATATTTTCTTCTGCCACTCCATGTCTTTTTAAACCATCTAATGCTCCACCAACCAATTGGGATGTAATAAATTCATTAAACCGACCAACTACAACACCTATTTTCAAATCTGTCCCGATTAAATTTGCTTCAAATAATTTACCCATTTTAAATGCTCCCTTCGAATTCCATCTAGAAATTCTCTATTCTTATTCGCTGATTAAAATATTGCTCGTTTGTTTTTCAAGATATTTAACTAAATCTTCAATGGATATAATTTTCAGGCCATGCTGTTTTGCAAAAATCATTAGCCCCTCCAATCGAAGCATCTCTCCATCATCCCCCATTATTTCGCAAATAACTCCTGCCGGATAGCTTCCACAGGCTCTTGCTAGATCAATGGCTGCTTCCGTATGTCCTCTTCTTTCGAGTACCCCATTAGACTTGGCTACTAAAGGAAAGACATGTCCCGGTCTTCTGAAATGACCTGGTGTTGCCTGTTCATTCAACATTTGAAGAATAGTAAACGAACGGTCGTACGCACTAATTCCAGTTGTTGTTTCAATATGATCTACACTAACCGTAAAGGCAGTCTGATGGTTATCTGTATTGTCTTCAACCATTGCATGGAATTCTAGTTTTTTTGCGAGCTCTGCTATAATCGGTGTACAAATCAACCCTCTACCAAAAGTCGCCATGAAGTTAATATTTTCAGGCGTTGCAAATTCAGCCAGAACGACTAAATCGCCTTCATTTTCACGATTTTCGTCATCCACCACGATGACTATTTTGCCTGACTTCAAATCAGGCAAAGCTTCTTCTATTGTATTTAACATTTGTCACACCGCCTTGTTAGAATCCCTTTTGTCTAAGAAAATCCATCGTTATATTCGAATTTCGTTCTGTTTTTTCATTTCGTTTAAAATGATGCAACACATACTTTCCAAGCATGTCTGTTTCAATATTGACCTCTTCGCCAACGCTTTTTCGCCCCAAGATTGTTTCTGAGTATGTGTGCGGGATAAGCGAAACCGTTACACTACTGTTTGAAACGTGAAAAAGCGTTAAACTCGTTCCATCAATTGTAATAGAGCCTTTCGGGATGCAATTTTCCAAAAGCTCACTTTTCATTTCAATTTCAATATAAACTGCATTTGAGACAGGCTTCTTTGATTTGATAGTTCCTACGCCATCCACATGACCCGAAACAAGATGTCCACCAAATCTTCCATTTGCACTCATGGCACGCTCTAAATTAACGAAATCTCCTATTTCCAACCTATGGATTGTTGTTGCTTTCACCGTTTCCGGCATGACATCGACAGTCATTGCATCATTGCTAAAGTGGGTAATTGTAAGACACACCCCATTTACTGCAATGCTGTCCCCCATATGTGCATCAGAAACAATTTTCGGGGATATAATCGTTAAGTGCATGCTGTTTACACTTTTTTTTATTGCTGTTACTTTTCCTTGATCCTCAATAATGCCCGTAAACAAATCTACTCACCTCATCATTTCCAAAATAATAAAAACCCCTTAAGTAAACCTAAGGAGTTTGGGAGTATTCATGGCATAATCAAATAAACCTTTTGAAATCTACATTTTCAAAAAGTGCCACAACTTATCCTTCTCCCATCCAGACTATACTGTCGGCTTTGGACTCGCACCAAATCCTGCTCATAAGAGCTCACGGGCTTAGAAGTTAGACTTCATCAC
>DAMDNS010000044.1:0-10404 GCA_032083605.1 Ureibacillus sp. | reverse complement strand
ATATCTTTAACAAAATTATAACATCCTTCATTTTCCATATTTAAATTTTATTAGAAATATTTCTATCCCTGTCCCAAACATTCTTATGGCTGTACCCTGGTCAAACTTATAACTAATCAATTTTATTCATCACGATGTTTTTCATTTTTTCTGTTCCGACTGCACCTAAGTTGAGTACATTCTCTTCGTACCAATAAACAAATCTGAATGATGAGCCATCTTTAAGGTGAATTCGTAAAAAGGCTCTCTTATCCCCCTTTATTTTCTTGGATATTTTTTCATAACCAATGTACTCTTGCAAAAGTAAATCCTTGACGAAATCTGTGGTTTCTTGCTCGGTAAAATCAGTGATATGGCTCTCATCATAGTCACTATGCAAACTCATTTTTGCAACCTTTTCATCAATATCCAGTAAATCATCAATCGTCTTAGCCTTCTTATTTTCACTTACTTGAAAGACTCTGTTTTCCGCAACGACTCTGAAATCAGAATCGTATCCGACAAGCTCATAAATTTCTGTTCCAATAGGTAAAAAGGCAGCATCTCCATTTTTTGTCCGATGATTGGAACAGGCGTTACCTGCCAGCATATAACTTACCTCACCTATTTTTTTGCCTGCTTCAATCGTCCCTTCAGATAAGCCTTCATCGTTTCCCTCGTATTTAATATCATTGATCATCAGAACATCCACCCAGGAGATTTCTGCATCCGGGCACCCACCATTTATAATTTGTCCAATACTAGAACACGCTGATAACAAACAGATTGATAGAATTGATGAAAGAATCACTTTTTTATTCAAACAATCACCCCTTTAGGAATTAGATGAATATACAGCCTTTTAGTTTCATTCAATTATCCAGCTTTTTATTCTTTTTTAAAATTCCCATTAATGACGCGCCATTTTGGGGATATATAGCGACTCTGATTAATATCCAATTCCCTTCCGTAAAATTCCCATCGCCCCAGAAGAGTAATTAACCAAATCACACCACATCCCTTAAGGAAAAAGCGCCTATCCTTTTATTGGCTCTGCAATATAAAATGTTGATTTCGCTGGGGTTGAAAAATAAATGGATATTTTCCGCTTAAATTAAAAAACACCCATCTTTTCATTAAAATAAAGGGAGGTTTTCCGTTTATCTTCACCAAACCTTTGTATATTGTCTTTTTTTGAGCGGTTAATCGGAAAATTTCCGCTTATATCTGCTTCTTAAGCCTCCATTCTATACATTAGACGGAAATTCTCCGCCTAACTATTCTTATACCTACACGAAAATTCCCCTATGATTACAAACAATTTCATCCTTGATTTTAGGACATTTTTTATAAATTATTGGGTTTGAAGAAATATAAAAAGCATGGCTAATCACCATGCTTTTTCATAGGTTACTTAACCTAGTTTTTACTTTTTGCACTCTAAACCCGTTCCCATTTTGGATAAAACGCTGCTTTTTCACCAATAATTTTAGGGTTGCATTTAAAAAAGTCGATTAAATAGTAATGTATTTCTATAGTGGAACAGATTTAGACTCTAATTTATTAATTGTTCAATACCCATTCTCTTCAAAAACTTATAGAACGTTTCCCGTTTCTTCCCCATTTCTGAATAAGCGGCAATTATTTTTTCTACTGATTCGTACAATTCCTCAGGCGATAGACTCTCCAATAACAAAGAACCCACTTCAGCATCTTTCCCTTTTGCTTTGCCCCCAACATAAACATTGTAATGATCTTTAATTTTCATAATCCCTATGTCGCTTAGCATAGGTTCTCCGCAACCAATAGGACAGCCTGTGTAAGCAATCTTAAGGGTGAATGGAACGGGCTTTCCTGCCATACGAGAATTTATCTCTTTTGCAATAGGCATTCCTTCTTCCATTTCCCCTTTGCAGAAGTTACAGGTTCTCAAGCTTTTTACGTAGTTTCCGACTGGATAGCAGGCTAATCCTACACTTTGGAATTCTTCTATAATTGCTTCTTTTTTATCTTCAGGAATCTCTATATAGAGCTGCTGGAATGTTGTTAACTCCAATTCATCATCATCATTCATATATTTTGAGATAGTCACAAGCTGTTTTGAGTTGAGCTTTGCCCCAAATCCGATTCCTCCATTAATGGCAATTTTGATTTTTTTCACAGCACCCTCCATATTCATTCCTCACTTTAATTTCTGAAATTCATTTTAAAAAACCATACACTGGTAAGGTATATAAAAGGCACAGTATATCTACAGACCAATATTAATTTGATAAAGCTATTTTTTATTTTCTAGTTTTACCCTTTGTAAGCGTAGTGCATTTAAAACAACGGATACGGAACTAAATGCCATTGCCGCACCGGCTACCCATGGAGCAAGGAATCCGGCTGCTGCTATAGGAATCCCGATGATGTTGTAGGCAAATGCCCAGAATAGGTTTTGCTTAATATTGCGCATTGTTTTGCGACTCATTAAGATTGCATCGGCAATGCTGTTTAAGTCCCCTCGGATCAATGTAATATCGGCGGCTTCCATGGCCACATCCGTTCCAGTTCCGATTGCCATCCCAATATCTGCAGTTGCAAGGGCTGGTGCGTCATTAATGCCATCGCCGACCATTGCTACCTTTTTTCCCTGTAGCTGGAGCTTTTTCACTTCTTCTGCTTTGCCTTCAGGAAGCACTTCCGCAATAACTGCGTCAACGCCCACTTCTTTCCCAATTGCTTGTGCTGTCCGTTGGTTATCGCCTGTCATCATAATGACTTTGATGCCCATATCTTGCAGGCGAGATACAGCTTCCTTTGAAGTTTCTTTAATCGTATCTGCTACGGCCACTAGCCCTGCATATTGACCATTAATGGCAGCTAGCATCGCTGTTTTTCCATCGCTTTCCAGCTTCTCCATCGTTGGCAGCATAGATTGAATATCAATCCCGTATTGCTGCATTAATTTGCGTGTACCTATCACAACACCTTGACCTGAAACGGTTGCCTGTACCCCGTAACCTGGAATTGCTTCAAAGAATTGAACATTTCCTAGTTCGATGCCTTTATCTTGGATACCTTGAACGATTGCTTGTGCTAATGGATGCTCGGATTGTTTTTCTGCTGCACCAATAAGTGATAAAAATCTCTCTTCCTCATGGCCATTTGCTGCGTAAACATCCGTTAATACCGGTTTACCATGTGTTACAGTACCTGTTTTATCAACAACAACTGTATCAATTCCTTGGGTTTGTTCTAAATGCTCTCCGCCTTTAAACAAAATGCCAAACTCTGCTGCGCGACCGGAACCCGCCATAATAGAAGTTGGCGTAGCTAAACCCAGCGCACATGGGCATGCAATGACAAGAACTGCAATTAACACTTCCAGTGCCTGTGTAAAATTCCCTGGTTCAACCAAGGTAAACCATACTAAGAACGTCAGAATCGCAAGTCCAATGACAATCGGTACAAAGACGCCGGAAATTTTATCTGCCAATCGTTGAATTGGCGCTTTTGTTCCCTGTGCATCTTCTACTACTTTGATAATTTGAGCCAGAGCCGTGTCACGACCTACCTTAGTGGCCGTCATTTTGATGAAACCATTCTTATTGATGGTTGACCCGTATAATGCGTCACTTACTTTTTTATCGACCGGCAAGCTTTCCCCGGTTAACATCGATTCATCAACAGCTGTTGTTCCTTCAATTACCTCGCCATCAACCGGAATTTTCTCGCCAGGTCTCACCAGGATCGTGTCGCCAATCATTACTTCTTCCAGTGCTATTTCCTTTTCAGCACCGTCCCGAATAACAACTGCTGTTTTCGCTTGAAGCCCCGTTAATTTTTTAATCGCTTCCGATGAACGTCCCTTTGCTTTTGCTTCAAATAATTTTCCTAGAAGGATGAGTGTAATCAAAACCGCACTTGTTTCAAAGTATAAATGCGGGCCATGATGCGTATCCGCTGTTACAATTGCTTGATATACACTATAAAAATAAGCCGCCGAAGTCCCCATCACGACAAGAACATCCATATTCGCACTGCCATTGCGAAGCGATTTATACGCCCCTACATAAAACTGTTTCCCGATAATGAATTGCACGGGCGTTGCCAGAATTATCTGAACCCATGGATTCATCAAGAACTCTGGGACATATAGAAACGATGTAAATGAAAAGTGCCCTACCATCGTCCATAATAAGGGCAGTGAAAGAATGGCAGAGATAATGAATTTTCGTTTTTGATCTTTAATGGCTCGTTCGCGATAATCAACCTGTTCCTGATCGTCCTGCTTTTGATGTGCCCCATAGCCGAGTTTTTCGACCTTTGCAATAATGTCTCCAATTGAAACCTCGGATGGATTAAATTCGATCGTCGCTTTTTCAAGAGCTAAGTTGACATTTGCATCGGCAACGCCATCCATTTTACTTAACCCTTTTTCTATGCGGGTGGCACATGCGGCACATGTCATTCCCGTAATATCAAGTTCAGCTTTTTGCTTCACAACCCCATAGCCAAGCGCTTCAATTTTCTTTTCAAAATCTTCTTCACTCAATTTTGCAGAATCATATATAATCGTTGACTTTTCAAGCGCTAAATTGACAGTCGCTTGTTCGACACCGTCCATTTTGTTTAAACCCTTCTCAATCCGGTTCGCACATGCTGCACACGTCATCCCGGTGATTTGGAGACTTGCTTCTTTAGCCGCTTTGGAATTTTCATTTGATGCTTTCGTCATATTGCTTCACCTTCCAGATACCCATATAGGGTATATATTTTCGCTAAAATTAGAGTGCCTTAAAAGCACTCTTAATCAATCAGTAATCTATTCAACATCATAGCCTTGGTCATCAATTGTTTCTTTAATTTTATCCAGTGTCACTTTCTCTTGATCGAACGATACAGTTACTTGACCATTCTCCAGATCAACCTTTACCTGCTCTACACCTGCCAATTCACCTACACTGCCTTCAACCGACTTAACACAATGACCACAAGACATTCCGCTTACATTTAAAGTTACGTTTTCCATATTAAAATCTCTCCTTATTTTTTCATTAATTTTTGAATCGTTACAAGTACTTCATCTAGAACTTCCATATCGCCTTCTTGTATGCGTTCGGCAACACATTCCTTCATATGGGTTTCCAAGAGCATTTTGGCTACGCCGTTTAAAGCTGATTGTGCAGCTGATATTTGAGTGATGACATCATCACAATAAGTGTCTTTTTCGATTAATCCCTTGATGCCACGGATTTGACCTTCAACGCGGTTAAGCCTTGTAATTAGATTTTTCTTTGTTTCATCGGAATGGTGGCTTTTCCGTACATTTGAACTTGAACAACAGTTATCTTCGTTTTGTTGAACTTCTTTATTTATGTCGAATTCCATATAGACATCTCCTTCGTTCAGGTTTATATACCCCTATACCCTATATTTACAATTTAACATACCCCTACCCCCTATGTAAATAGGCAGATTAATAATTTTATAATTCACTACTAGTATCTACATTATCCATTGAAGTCGGGAATAAACTGGTGAACAGACTTTTTTTAAACAAATAAACACAAACATGATTTGTACTACTAATCCGTTTGTGTTTTGATTTTTTTATTTAATTCAAGAGGGTTTTTGTCATGATAAGGTCCAGCTGCGCTTCATCGCCCATAATAAAAGAATGTGTTCCAGTTTGGACAAACCCCATTTTCTTATAAAATGCAATGGCATTCACATTTTTTTCCCAAACACCTAGCCAGACTTCCTTTTTATCAAGCTCTGCCGCTATTTCAATCGCTTTTTGGAACAGAAATTTCCCCAAGCCCAGTTTTTGAAATCTGCTGCGGAGATAAATCCTTTCAATTTCAAGTGATTCAGCACCCTTTGGCTCGGTCTGAGCCTCATCGGTATTGAGCTTTAGATATCCAGCCACTTCATTCTTGTAATATACAAAGAAAAATTGGGATGAACTATTGGATAACTCTTGTTCCAGCTGCTCTAGGTTAAATGCCTTTTCCAGATAGGCATTCATATTTTCCGGTGAATTCTGATCTTTAAAGGTATCGTAAAACGTTTCTCTGCCGACTTCTTGCAAAGCTTGCAAGTCTTCAAGCGTACATAATTTTATTTTTGCAGTCATTTAATTCCCCCCTAAAATCAATAATTTCTCTTGTTCCCCTTTTTTACATAATCCCAGTCTTTTTCTACATTTTTTCTTACTCTTTGGAGAAGATTGAAAATGGTCTCTATTTCACTCTCGGAAAATCCACTTAAGGCAACTCGATCGGAATAATCGTGTTCTCTTTTGATAAATGGATAAACGCTATTGCCCTTTTCTGTTGGGTAAAGCTTTTTTACTTTCTTGTTCGTTTCATCGTCTTTCTTTACAATAAAGCCACTGCTCTCCAGCTTTTTTATGGCCCGTGCTGCTGTTGTTCGATCTACTTTTATCATCTCGGCCAGTTTCTCTTGAATGATGCCCGGATTTTCACAGATTCGGACAAGATACAAGTACTGCCCTTTCGTAAGGTCAATTTCCTTAAATTCTATATTGCTTATGGAATCTAGTGCCCTTGCAATCATTCCTATTTCACGAAGAATTTCCTTCATCACTTAACTCCTTATTTTTTGTTGCAAATACAACAAAAAGTAGTATATAGTTAATTTAACTCTATATTGTTGCAAATGCAACAATAAGCGATAGCAAATTTAATTCAAAGGGACTGATAATATGAATGTAAAAAGAATAAGCAGTGATGAAGATTTACAGACAGCATTCGCTATAAGAAAAGAAGTATTTGTAAAAGAACAAGGCGTACCTCTGGACGACGAGTATGATCAATTTGATATTCTGGGTGAACTTTGCGAACACGTATTGGTTCATTACAATGACCTGCCAGTCGGAACGGGAAGATTACGTTTTGTTGAAGGAGTTGGGAAACTGGAAAGAATCTGCATCCTCGAGCCTTATCGGAATTTCGGCCTCGGAAAAGTCATTATAAAAGCGTTAGAAGAGATTGCGCAAGAACGAGGAGCCTCGCAGGTTAAATTACATGGCCAAACGCATGCAGAAGGTTTTTATAAAAAACTTGGCTATCGTACTGTATCTGACGTCTTTATGGAAGATGGCATCCCGCATATTCTAATGCTCAAGGATTTACCGAGCAAATAGAGGTCAAATAACGTGAAATATGTATTTTATGTAGCTGGAATTTTAATATTAACCCTTGGTATCTCCTTCACGATTCAATCGGATTTTGGCACCTCGCCTTTTGACGCGCTTTTGGTAGGATTGTCCATACAGGTCGGGCTTACTGTGGGAAGCTGGGAAATCATCATAGCCATCATTTTGATAGGCTGCAATTCTATTTTAAAGAGGCAAAGACCTGAAATTTTGGGGTTGGTAACAGCATTTATAACCGGGATTGGCATCGATATGTGGCTATTGTTATTGCAAAATTTGCTCATTCCTGAACTATGGTACAGTAAAGCGGCTTGTTTTGGACTCGGATTGGTTGTAACAGGATTAGGTACGGCCATCTATTTGCAAACAAATTTTGCCCCGATTCCCGTCGATCGCTTAACACTGATCATACAAGAGTTGACCCGAACGAATATATTTCTTTCGAGAACATTCATATACCTTGTTTTCTTGATCATGGCAATGCTTTTCAACGGTCCAATCGGGATTGGTACAGTCTTATCTGTATGCTTCGGAGGACTATTACTCAATTATTTCATGCCCCATACTAAGAGAGTATTAGAACGATATGCTTCTTGACATCACCTGTCCCAAGCGTAGACTCTTAATGATAGCATTGGCTACACCTATGCAGACAATCTTTCGTAAAAAACAAACGCTGCTGATATGAAAATCAACAGCGTTTTCGTTTACTCATAAATCATTTTCCACATCATGCTAGTTAATGGACGTTAACACAGATCCACTTCCAAGTGCATTCAACTCTATAATCACTCCCAAATCCGGTCTAATTTATCCGAGTAAAAGGCAATAGCTTTTTTGTAGCTTAGTATTTCAGGATTTGCCGTTGTTTCTATTAAACAGTTGAGCAAAATTTCCATTGCTTTACTATGCTCGTTCAAATTGTATAGCGTCATGGAATAAAACGCTTCGATTGCCCGATTTGTGGGAAAAGCTTCCATTCCTTTTAGAAGAATACTTTTCGATTTCTCATATTCCCCCAGTGTTCGATATGTACTGCCTAATCCTAAAAAAGCTCCCTCTAATTCATCTTTAGATAGCCCCAGCCCGATGGCATTTTCGTAATACAGGACGGCTCGTTCCTCTTCTCCCAACAAGTCAAAGCTCCATGCACATTGATAGTTAATTGTTGCATTATGAGGATATCTTTGAACGAGATCTATCAATATGTCATTTGACTCTTTTATATTGCCTCCCGTTCGTAAACCGATTGCCATTTCTAATTCCTTTTCCAACTTCTTCACCAGCCATTCTTATTCAAGGTAACCCATTTATGGATTCGCTGCTTCAATGATTTCCTCAATTGAGCTGCCGCTAACAAGCTCGTATTCCTTGCCACGGATGTCGACCATTCCCTCTTTGGTAATCATTATGTTAAAAGTAGTCAGTGGTTTTAGATTATCGTTCAAAAAATCCATTTGGTACGTTTCTACACCAGTATCCGTGTCTTTAAACACCGCTCTCTTAATTTCCCACTTGCTTAAATCGGCAAGCACTTCATCATATTGTTTATCCCCTGGCTTTAAAGTGGCTACAATAGCCCCATCCTTTCTAATGGTAAGCCCCTGTACCACCTCTTCCAAATTATCTGAGCTTGTTATGAACGAATCTACAAAATTCCTTGTTTTATATTCTGGATAAAGAATCAGGATTGCCAACAAAAACAAAATTCCCATTAATGATAAAATCAGTTTTTTCAACGCTGCTTCCTCCTTTTCGCAAAGCCTCAAAAAACTCTTATAGTTTACATACGGTGATTTTTACCAAAAGTTTCAAGTGAACAATCCTATCCAATATTTTTTTCCAAATTGGGCTTATAACTGTTATATATCAGTTTTAATATTAATATATTGTTATATATCAAAAATAGGAGTGGTAAAATGATTACGGAAAAAGAGCGACAAAATATGATGCATTTTTTAATACGGTACTTTGGTGTTGAGCCGAATCAACTAGACAATCTTAGCGACCGCATGCTAGAGATGACCTACGATTTTGCCTACCGAAGAACTGTAATGGAATGCGATTTTTAACTTAACGATTTACACAAAATAAAAAAGGAGCCGATTCACAAAGAATTGACTCCTTTTTCATTGGTGAAATTAAACTTAATACCTATCTAGGATTGGTATTTACACTAAAAAGTTGGGACATAATTATCTTAAGTTCTTTAACTGATTGATTCCAGCAGACATGGAGGATATATGATAAAACAATTATTTAATAAGCCTAACTTTTTCCGCTATGGTTTTTTTGTCCTTTTGGCAATTTGTTTCATCATTAACAGTACCATTCTTCATGGTGGAAGCAATTTTTATATTTTGTACATATTTGCAGTAATTTTCCTTGGGATAGGTTTCTATAATAAGTCTTATTGGTTTTTAATTTTATTTACCGTCATTACCGTAACTTGCAGGTTTTTTCTAATTACAGATTCCGAATCTAGTATAAGTGTTTTTCTAATTTATTTGCTCACCTATCTTTTAATAACGCTCATATCGGCCGGTTTAATGAAATCCATCCAAAAAGTCAAAGAAGACAATCTTGAACTAACAACGGCACTTGCCAATGCATTGGATTCAAGGGATAGTTATACACTGCACCATTCCGAGAACGTAGCAAAATACGCCGTACAAATTGCGGAGAAAATGAATCTATCCAAAGAGAGCCGCGAAATTATTCGCAAAGGAGCATTGCTCCACGATATCGGAAAAATAGGAATCCCTGAAAGTATATTAGGTAAAAAAGGGAAACTAACCGACGAAGAATATGAAACCATTAAAAGCCATCCCGTACTCGGACATAATATGATTAAGCATATTGGCGATTTCAGCAAAAATGGCGTTTTAGACATTGTTTTACATCATCACGAACGATACGATGGAACCGGTTATCCTAATGGACTAAAAGGAGAACAAATCCCCCTATTCGCACGGATAGTTGGCATTGCCGATACTTTCGATGCGATGACGACAAAACGTGTTTACCGAGACGAGTTTGATCTAGAATATGCATTAAATGAGGTCAGAAAAAATAGAGGAACACAGTTTGACCCAGAAATTGCCGATGTTTTTTTAAGCTTGTTTGAAGAAAACCAATAATTTTTAGGTATTCTATATGTACTTTCGATGTGATTTATAGGACAATTCAGCCTCCTTTGTGCTTTGGATTGTCCTATATCATAAAAAATCTTTTATCTATTGATTGAGATTTTTCCA
>DAMDNS010000043.1:0-10502 GCA_032083605.1 Ureibacillus sp. | reverse complement strand
TCATAGGCTTTATTAGTGCATTTGTATTCGCACTGATTGCCATCAAGTTCTTCTTAAGACTTATTTCAAGAGTAAAACTTGTCCCATTTGCGATTTACCGAATCGTATTGGCGGTTATTTTAATTGTCGTATTAGCTTTATAAGAATCTCGTCTCAAAAGGTAACTCTTTTGAGGCGTTTTTTTATTAGGTTTTCAATCCCCGTATCCAACCGAAATATAAATTATGACATCATTTTACATTCTTCTTCATACTATAGGTTTGGGGTGATAAAATGCCAAGAGTAAAATACCGTGATGCGGACGTTGATTTAATCGCAAGGATGATGAGAGCGGAAGCTGAAGGTGAAGGAAATCAAGGAATGCTATATGTTGGAAATGTCATTGTGAATCGGCTTATGGCCAATTGTTTAGACTTTAGAGATATAAGATCGATTGAGGACGTGATTTATCAGGTGCAGGGAGGAAATTATTCCTTTGAAGCAGTTCAAAAGGGTAATTTATTTTATAATCGAGCTCGAGCAAATGAGCAAAAATTAGCAAAACAAGTTTTGGAGTATTGGAGAGAACACCCGGGGAAATATGCACTTTGGTATTTTAATCCATATGCTCCATGTCCAGCAACATGGTATGATCAACCCTTTGCTGGTCAATTTAAAAATCACTGCTATTATGAACCTGCTGCCGGAACTTGTCCGGGGGTTTACGTTTAAGTTTACGAAGAATTATAAAAATGAAATGCTTTTTGATACATCAATCCATACAATTCAAATAAGCCAAGAAGAGGTGCTTCCTAGTAGGAGGTTCCTTTTTTAATATAATATTTTCTCTTTCGAAGGAGAACTCCAAAATATACGAATAAACACGAGTGTGTGATAAAAGTCACAGTATCTTTTTGATTTTAGGGAGGTGAATTATTAATTTTTTGATAAATTATATAAAAATATTGAATAATTAAAAATTAGCAATTATATTTGAGTTATTACACTAGTTACTTTTTATCATCTTTAATACATATTTACTAAATGGTAGATTTTTAGAATAATACTAAAATAATAAAGGGGTGGACCTTTTGTTTGCTTTGAAGAAAAAAGAAATGAAAATTTCGATATTTAATGAGAGGCACCCTGATGCCGGTATTTTTGTTCAAAATGCAGAGATTTTAAAACAGCTTGAGATGATTGGACTTACAGAAGAGGATTTACAGATAATCAGGTCTATAAAACCCTATGTTGAAGCGCATATAAAGGAAATCGTAGAAGTTTTTTATAAGATAATTGGAACCGAGGTAAAATTCCAGGATATGATTTCGAATAACAGCACGATGGAAAGACTGCAGTATACTCTGAAAAACCACATGATTGAGATGTTTGACGGCCGTATAGATGACCATTTTATTGATGTACGAAGAAGGGTCGCTAACAAGCACGTGTTGATAGGGTTAGCAACTAAATGGTATCTAGCATCCTTTTATAACTTAGAGGCTAAAATTCAAGAAATTATCTTTGGCCTAAAATTGGAATACATAGAAACACAAAAGGCAATTCAAGCTGTAAGGAAGATTTTCAGCTTTGAACAGCAAATTGTTTTAGACGAATATGATCGCGTTGCCTCGAATGTTCTAAAAGAAGAACAACAAAATGTGAAAGCACAAGTGAAAGAGGTAATAGGAAGCATTTCAGCTACTCTTGAAGAGCAATCGTTCACTACTAATGCTACAGTATCGGAGTTAATAGCCAATACGCGACACGTCATCGAATTACTGCAAAATAGTATCCAGGATGCCCAAGGAACGAAGAAAGCGTCTGGAGAGGGATATGAGCAGCTTCAGCACCTAAGTAAACAAACAAAGGAAATCAATAATAATACAATTGTTATGACAAGATTAGTAGAGGATTTAAACCGTTCGTCCTCTGAAATTCAGGCGGTTGTCGAAATCGTTAAAAATATAGCAGGTCAAACCAATTTATTAGCTTTAAATTCCGCTATTGAAGCCGCACGCGCAGGGGAACATGGCAAAGGTTTTGCTGTCGTTGCAGATGAGGTGCGAAAATTGGCCGATCAAACGAAGCAATCCGTTGAAAAAATTGCGACTTTAATTGGCATGTCGAGTGTAGCAACCTCTCAAGTAATCGAATCCATTCATCAAATTCAACATTTAGTCCGCGATGGAATTGAGCAAAACGAAAAATCGCTAGAATCCTTTGAGAAAATATCTTCCTCTGTTGATGCCACTATTTTAGATTTTGAAAACGTAGGACAACAAGTTGGGGAGCTATCGAATATTGTTGAAAATATAGGGAGTTCTATTGGACAGCTAGAAGTTGCCTCTACTACATTAAAAGAAACAATTTCTAGATTTTAAATACCGAGAGTCTCTTAAAAAAGAGGCTCTCAGTATAGTAAGAAAGTTATTTGTTAAATAAATTAAACAATCCGCCGATTCCGCCTTCACCGGCATTTTGTCCGCCTCCGCCTTGAGAGACAGGTGCAGCGGCAAATACTTTGCTTGCCAGTCGGCTAAATGGAAGTGATTGCACCCATACTGTTCCTGGACCTTTTAAAGAAGCAAGGAAGATTCCTTCACCGCCAAATAGAGCCGTTTTAACGCCGCTAACTGGCTGGATATTATATTCAACATCTGAAGTCATGGCAACAAGGCAGCCTGTATCTACAAGAATTTTTTGTCCTGGCTGTAGACCAATTCGTTTAATCGCACCACTTGCATGGATAAACGCCATGCCGTCGCCTTCTAGCTTTTGCATGATAAACCCTTCGCCACCAAAGAAACCAACACCGATTTTACGCTGGAATTCAATCCCGATCGAGACACCTTTTGCCGCAGCTAAAAAAGCATCCTTTTGGCAAATAATTTTACCGTTATAAACACTTAGATCCATTGGAATAATTTTACCCGGGTATGGAGAAGCGAAATAGACATGTTTTTTTCCTTGTCCAACATTTGTGAAGGTAGTCATGAATAAGCTTTCACCCGTTAGAATACGCTTCCCGGCACCCATTAATCTACCCATTAATCCACCATTGCCTTTGGAACCATCACCGAATATCGTTTCCATTTTGATGGCTTCGTCCATCATCATTAAACTGCCTGCTTCAGCAATCGCGGTTTCGTTTGGATCCAGCTCGACCTCAACGTATTGCATATCATCACCGTATAATTTGTAATCTATTTCATGATTGTTCATCATTCATAACCTCCTAAAGTTATTAATACATATATACCATTTAAGGTTACGTTTTCCCTCTTTAAAAAGTTTCATATAATAAATTTTACTTTTGATTAATAAACTATAAAAAGGTTTTCGAAAGGAAATATAGAATAAAGAACGATATAACTGATAATTCGAGCGAAAGTGAGGAGATATTATGGAACTTCAAAACTTTATCGGTGGAAAATGGGTGGCTAACGATGAGCTTCAAACAATTCCTGTTGTGAATCCGGCAAATGGGGAACAGCTGGCAAAAGTCCCGCTATCTACAATAGTGGAGGTAGGAGAAGCGGTAGCTGCTGCGAAAAAAGCGCAAAAGTCTTGGGCAAATACGCCCGCACCTAAACGAGCCGATTTTTTATATGAAATTGGATATAAATTAAAAGAAAAGAAGGAATATCTTGCTCAAATTTTAACAAAGGAAATGGGAAAGGTGATCGAAGAGGCCAGAGGGGAAGTGCAGGAAGGCATTGATATGGCATTTTATATGGCTGGTGAAGGAAGACGCCTATTCGGAGAAACGACACCTTCTGAGCTAGCGGACAAATTTGCCATGAGTGTTCGTGCACCGATCGGGGTTGTGGGACTCATTACACCATGGAATTTCCCTATTGCCATTGCAACGTGGAAATCCTTCCCGGCACTTGTTGCTGGAAATACGTTTATCTGGAAACCGGCTACAGAAACGCCAATGATGGCCTATGAGATGGCAAAAATATTTGAAGAAGTAGGCCTGCCAGATGGAGTGGCGAATGTAGTATTCGGGGCAGGTTCAACTGTCGGTACCGAGTTAATAGAGCATCCGGATGTAAAAGTGATTTCTTTTACAGGTTCTACTGAAACAGGGAGTAAAATAGCAGAGTTGGGTGGGCGTCACTTGAAAAAGGTGTCGCTTGAAATGGGTGGCAAAAATGCTGTTATTGTAATGGATGACGCGAATTTGCAGCTTGCCGTGGAAGGGATTATCTGGAGTGCATTTGGTACAGCGGGGCAGCGTTGTACTGCCTGCAGCCGTGTCATCGTGCATAAGGATGTGAAACCGCAACTAGAAAAAATGCTGGTCGAAGAGATAGGTAAGCTAACAATTGGTGATGGCCTGGATCCGCAGGTGAAAATTGGGCCTGTTATTAACGGATCTGCTTTGGAGAAAATTAATCATTACGTACAAATCGGACAGCAAGAAGGCGCTAGTATATTAGTTGGTGGCAAATCTTTAACGGCTCCACCATTTGATAAAGGCTTTTACTTTGAGCCAACAGTATTCACAAATGTTCAAAATGATATGGTAATTGCACAAGAAGAAATTTTTGGCCCAGTGTTGAGTATTATTGAGGTTGCTAGTTTAGAAGAAGCGATTGAGGTAAATAACAGTGTGAAATTTGGCTTGTCGAGTTCTATCTTCTCACAGGATGTTAATAAAATATTTAAAGCCCAAAGAGATTTAGATACGGGGATTGTGTATGTAAATGCGGGAACAACAGGTGCAGAAATCCATTTACCTTTTGGGGGGACAAAGGGAACTGGAAATGGCCACCGTGATTCAGGTCAAGCGGCTTTGGATGTTTATACAGAATGGAAAAGTATCTACGTAGACTATAGTGGGAAGCTTCAACGAGCGCAAATCGATACTGAAAACTAAACAACAAAAAGGGGATGTGTGTAATGAAAGTTGTAGTTTTAGGCGCCGGCTTGATGGGGAAAGAGGTAGCACGGGATTTGAATTCCAGCGACAAAGTAGAGAAAGTGTTTTTGGCAGATATAGATACAGCAGCTGCTCAAAAGTTTGTTGACTCTCTTCAATCAGAGAAAATCGAAGTGCTTGCTTTAAACGCAAGAAACCAGGATGAACTGCGTACCGTTATGTCAAAAGGCGACGTTTGCGTAAATGCTCTATTCTATGAATTTAATAAAATAGTTGCCCAAACTGCCATTGAAGTAGGGGTACATTCCGTTGATTTAGGAGGACATATCGGGGAAGTAACGGAATACCTAATGACTTTGCATGAAGAGGCAAAGGCTAAGAATGTTACTTTAATACCCGACTTAGGTGTTGCACCGGGGATGATTAATATTCTGGCAGGATATGGCGTTTCAAAACTTGATTCTGTTGAGTCCATTAAACTTTATGTAGGCGGGATTCCAACCAACCCGGAGCCGCCGTTAAATTATACATTGGTTTTCTCGCTTGAAGGCGTGTTCGACCATTATACAGAACCTGCAAAAGTGATTAAAGGCGGTAAATTAACTGAAGTCCCATCGCTATCTGGAGTTGAGCCAATCTATTTTGATCACTATGGGGTTCTGGAAGCCTTTTATACATCAGGAGGAACTTCAACGCTCATTAATACATTCCCGAATGTTAAGACGCTGGAGTATAAAACAATTCGTTATAAAGGGCATGCAGAACAATTCAAGTTACTAAACGAATTAGGCTTCTTAAGCAAGGATAATTTAGTAGAAGTAGACGGTCAGCAAGTGGCTGTACGTGATGTTGTAAGGGAAGCTCTAAAGAAAAAGCTCGACCTAGGCGATAAAGAAGATGCGGTACTATTGCGTGTGATTGTTTCTGGTGAAAAATCAGGAGAGCAAGTAACCTACGAATACGAGTTAAACATTAAACGAGATGCGAAAACAACAATGACAGCGATGGCACGTGCAACAGCCTGCACGATTGCTGCTGTAGCCATCATGGTCGGTAGTGGGGTGATCCAGGAACGTGGCGTTTTCCCTCCTGAATCCATTGTGCCAGGGAATGAATATATTGAAAAAATGGCAAAGCGAGGCGTGATTATAAAGGAAACATCCCATCGTTCAACGATCGTGAAATGGTAAAAAAATTGATATAGCCCTTTTAAATGTGTGAAGAGTTGAACAATCTTCGCACATTTTTTATTTGCAAATTATTTATCCCCCGCCATTAAAACTTTCTGTGCAGAAAAAAATATCTGTAGTAACTTATTCGAATTTTGAAAGTCTAATCGATCAAAGAGACTTTTAAAGGAGTGAGTTAATTGAAACGAAGGTTTTTTGCAGCGGGCATAATCATTGTAAGTATAACAATTGTAACTTCTATTGTTTTATTCTTTTTTGGGCAAAAGCTGGAGGTGACCAGTGCATCGACTGTTATGGTAAACCAGCCGCACCAGGTTTATTTTTCTAAAGAATTAAGAAAGGAAAGTATCGAGGACAAGGCGATTTATGTAACGGATGAAGAGGGAGACCGAATAGAGGCAATCATTACACTCCGAGGTAATCAACAATCTATATCCATTGAAAATTTAATGCCTGGTCAATATATTCTGCACGTTGAAGAAAAAGCTTTTGAACAACCATCCTTCAAGGCAAAAAAACAAGTGATTGAATTTAAAGTCATTGAAAAAGTAGAGAAGATTTCTTCTGTGGAAGATTTACAGGATTACTTCGAGACAATTTTAAGCAGAGAAAGAAAGAATGGGAATTTCTTAAATGGAACTATGGAAGAAGCTTCGGAATCTCTCACTGTAACCGAGGCATCAGACAAGGCGAGTTCTGGAGCGGGAGAGGGCGGCTCTTATTCTTCAACAAATAATCAGGTTGAAGAAATTGAAGAGGGAGATACCGTTGTAACGGATGGCGAATTCATTTATTCCATTTTGGATAATCGGATTGTCATTACGGACGCCAGGAAAGCCGATTTGAAATTGGCAAGTAAAATCACATTAAGTGAAAATAGCTATCCAAACCAATTAATGATCCATGACGATATGTTGATTGTGATAACAGACCAATATATTGAGATGAAAAAAGATGGATTTGCCAGTGGGGTTAATATGACAAAGGCTGCCTTTTATAATGTAAAGGACCCCCAAAAACCACAGCTAATACGAGAAGTCGGGCAGGATGGCCACATGAATGGGGTGCGTAAATACGAAAATACATTGTATATTGTGACCAATAAAACACCTGATTACTGGCTGCTTTCCAAGCATGAGGATGTCGAGCTTCGCCCATATACCTATGATAGCGCGGAAGACGAAGAAATAGAGCCAATGGAAATTGACAAATTGACGATTCTACCGGGATCGAGTGAACCCAACTATACGATTATTTCTTCTATTAACTTATCTGATTTCGAAAATGAAAAGGTGGAGACGAAGGGCTTTTTAGGTGGCAGCTCGGCTCTTTATATGTCAAAGGAATCCTTGTTTTTAACAGCGGTCACTTATTTGCCTGCTGCATTTGAAGAGAATAATAACTCGAAAATTGCGGCTGATATGGCGATTATGCCTGTCGGAGCAACGAATACCAACATTTTTAAATTTGCCATCGATGGTACAAATGTCGATTTCAAAGCAACCACATCAATCACAGGCAATATATTAAATCAATTTTCCATGGATGAGTATAAGGGCTATTTCCGAGTAGCGACAACGGAAGGTAATATGTTTGGCGGGGCAAATGAAGCCTCCAAAAATCATCTATTTATCTATAACGAGAATCTTGAAAAAGTGGGGGAAGTAACGGATCTTGCAAAGGGCGAGAAAATTTACTCCGCTCGATTTATGGGGGATAAAGCCTATATTGTAACCTTTAAACAGGTCGATCCGCTGTTCGTCATTGACTTAGAAAATCCGGAAAAGCCAGAAGTATTGGGAGAGTTAAAAATCCCGGGCTTTAGTAATTATCTCCACCCATTGGATGAAAATCATTTAATCGGCATTGGATATGATACGGAAACCAGAGTCGATAGCGGATCTAAACAGCCATTTACAACCACGACAGGGATCAAGGTTTCTCTATTCGATATTACAGATTATGCTCATCCAAAAGAGCAGGATTCCGTTGTTATTGGAGGCAGGGGAACTTATTCAGAGGTTGAGTATAATCATAAGGCATTGTTTAGAAATGAGCAGTATGGCTATTACGGTTTCCCTGTTACCGTTTATGAGAGCAAGGGAGAGTATGATGTTGAATATCAGGGCACCGGTGCTGTTGTATATGAAATATCGGCAGAGAGTGGCATTCGTTTAAAAGGTGATTTGATACAGCCTGCACAACAAGGCGAACAATATGAAGAGTGGGAATCGGCTATCTCACGGTTACTGTATATTAATGATACAATCTATACGATTTCTGGAAAAGAAGTGAAAAGCTACGATTTAAAAACCTTAGAAGAAATTAGCAGTGTCCAATTTAAATAAAATTAATGGCGATGAAGCATTATTTTCATCGCCATTTCGCATTCTATAAAAATATAAAGCTAGTTTATTTTTCGGAGGATAAAATTTCGCTTACTGTAACACATTCATAGCCCTGCTTTTGTAAGTAAATCAAGACACTTTCTAAACCATTTGCAGTCGACTGATGAATGTCGTGCATTAAAATGATATCGTTATTTTTGAGATTCTTTTGAATCATTGGCAGTAGTTTACTAGAATCGCGATACTTCCAATCCAATGTATCAATATTCCACAGTACAACGGGTACATTCACTAAATCTGTAACCTGTTTATTTTTTTCCCCATAAGGCGGTCTAAATACTGTAGGATATTGTCCTGTAACTTTATGAATGATTTTGTTCGTGGAGCTTATTTCCGATTTTGCACTTTTTAATGGAATTTTGGTTAATCTCGCATGGTTCCATGTATGGTTTCCAATCTCATGTCCTCTAGCCAGCACATCCTTTACAATAGAAGCATTGCTTTCAACTCGTTCACCGACCATGAAAAACGTAGCCTTCGCATTATATTTGTCTAATGTATTTAAAATCTGATTTGTAATCGTTTTGTGCGGACCATCATCAAAGGTTAAAGCAACTCGTTTACTTGGTTTTCCCTCTGGATTGAGGAGGGTGATATCACTTTTCTTTTTTGTCTGAAATTCTGCTGCTAAAACAGGATTTAAAAACGATAACGGAATCGAGACTGAAGGAGAACCGATGACTTTGTTAGAAAACTCACCTTTATTATAATAAAGGACCAAAGAGTCGTTCAAAATGGCAAAACGGTTATATCGCTCCCAATATGGATAAGAGGCCTCATTCCATTTTTTTTGGCTAATATTTTCTTTGTAGCCTTTTGGTTCGAGCATTTTGATGCGAATGTAGGCAGATAGTTTTTTAAGGTTTTCAACATTGCTATTGAAAAGCATTTTTGAATCGATTTTCTGTCCGGTTTTTGCATTAAAGAAAATCGTCTTAAAGGTTTCGGTATCGTTTTTTTCATCAAGTTTTTGCTGATGTGTAAAGATGATTGAATAATAGGGCTGTTTATAGCTGCTTATTTTGACTTGTATATGTAAATTGCTTTTGGCGAGTGGATCTTTAGCTTTATTTAGCTCTGCAGCAAGTAGATACTGCTGCTTTGAAGCCTCGATATATTGTGAGATTTCCTTATTTAACTGGTCGTAGCTAGTCTCAGGATATGTAATAGCATAAGGAGTCGTTGAATCGATAGAAGTTTCTTTAAAAAGACGAATGCCTGCAAAGTCAGATGGAATCTCGGTTACTGTTAACGTTGGATTCTCGACTATATTTTCGATTTCTTCTGTTACGGTTTTCTCGGCATCGGGTAAATCGCTGTTGGCCGAAACAGTTGAAACTTGGTACTTCGAATCGCCGGTTATAAAAATAACCATCCCGATAATTACAGTTAACATGAAAATGGAACTAAGCAATAACCCTTCTAACCAAGGATGACGTTTCATAATAGATACTCTCCTTTGTTTTTATTCTTGACAAAATTACCCTAATTAAATAAAAATAAGCAAAATATGTATTGAGATGTAGAGAACTGTTCGATAATATGAGCATGGAGAAAAAAGGAGAATGACAAAAAATTGATGAATAATGAACAACAATATGAATTAGCCCTCGATTGTTTATTGTTAGCGGGTAGAATCATGATGGAGAGTGGGGCTGAAACTTATCGGGTAGAAGATACAATGCTTCGAATGGCACGTTCACAGAATATTGAAGATGCACAAAGCTATGTCACTCCGACAGGCATCATTCTTTCCCTAGGCAAAAGACAAATCACGAAAATCTCTTCAATTACTACAAGAATTACGGATTTGCACAAGATTGCTAAGGTCAATAGCGTTTCTCGTAAGCTTACAGTTCAAATGATAACATTAGAAGAAGCGTATGACGAGCTAAGATTAATACAAAAAACAAATTATTTTCTGCCTATACACATGCAGTTGCTGGCAGCCTCTGTTGCTAGTAGCTGTTTTTTAGTTTTATTTAATGGCTATTGGTCGGATATGCCAGCTGCATTCGTTGCAGGGGGGATAGG
>DAMDNS010000042.1:0-10633 GCA_032083605.1 Ureibacillus sp. | reverse complement strand
AACATCCATGTTAGGCATGAAGGTCAGATCATTCTTTGGACCATCAGCTGAAGAGCAATTCTTAACAAAATTAATGTCTTCTCATGGTGGACCACGCATGATGTATCTATATGGTGAGTATTAAGGGGGGATTGTAGATGTCAGAAAATGAAAATTATGACTCAAATGTATCTCTTCCTGCAACTGAAGTGGTGCCCACTGTTCTAAAGCCGCAAATTCAAGTAATTGAACAGATTGAAGAAAAGACTGCTGGATTCTGGATACGTTTTTGGGCCTTTGTGGTGGATATAGTCATTGTTGCCTCTATAGTAGGGATTATTGTAAACCCACTTTTCCATTTATTTGGATGGAATTTAGATGAAACCCATTGGTATTCACCGATGACAATTGTATCAGGGGTGTTTTACTACGCTTATTTTGTGCTAACTACAAAGTATTGGCAGCAAACAGTTGGGAAAATGATTTTTGGGTTGAAGGTTAAGGGGAAGTCGAGCGAAAAGCTAGATTGGCTTACTGTTTTATTCAGGGAAACAGTTGGTCGATTTATAAGTAATAAAATCCCGGTATTTTATCTGATGGTAGCTTTTATGCCAAAAAATCATGGTTTAAATGATATTATTGCCGACACGATGGTTGTTCAAGAAAGAGTCTTTATTAAACGTAATAAAGAAGTGGTCATTGAAAATTCTCAAACGGATGATTTTGATACTCAGAATTCAGTATCACCAAGTATTTAAATACGTAATTACCTTGGAGCGAAGAGTGTATTCTTCGTTCTTTTGGTTTAACCGTAAAAATATGTAAGGTAAGTTATTTGCAAAGTAGGAATTATCTTTAGTAAGATTATTTACGTAATATAAAGGAGGGTACTAATTTGGCACAAGTAACTTTTAAAAACAACCCAGTAACACTAGTAGGAAACGAAGTAAAAGTAGGAGATAAAGCTCCGGACTTTACAGTATTGGCAAACGATCTATCACCAGTATCATTGAAGGATTCCGAAGGTAAAGTACGTCTTATCAGCGTTGTTCCATCATTGGATACAGGTGTTTGTGATGCACAAACTCGCCGTTTTAATGAGGAAGTAGTAGGATTAGGAGAAGGTGTCGCTTTCTATACAGTATCTGTTGACCTTCCATTTGCTCAAAAACGCTGGTGTGCAGCTGCAGGTCTTGAAGGTGCCCAAACTGTATCGGACCATAAGGATTTATCCTTCGGTAAATCTTATGGAGTTTACATGGAGGAGCTTCGTTTATTAGCTCGTTCGGTATTTGTAATCGACAAGGAAGGTACTGTAACATATGTAGAGTATGTTCCAGAGGGTACAAGCCATCCAAATTATGAAGCAGCTATTGAAGCTGTAAAAGCATTAATTTAAGTTTATCTAACAGATAAATGATAGACTAAGAATGTCTATGTTATAAGAATGCTTAGATGCACACCCACTCGGAGGATTTCTAGAGTGGGTTGTTCATTTAAAAAGGAGTTTTTTATGGAAAAGTTTGAACAAATATTTTCATTCATCAATGAAAAAGCCGAAAAGTACGAAAAAGCTGAAGGGATTACTTTTTTAGATGCTGTATTACAGTCTCTTGAAGATGTTCTGGACGAAAAAGAAAATTGGATAGGGCAGGATGCAACAAAAGAAGATGTTCGGAAGGCTATCCAGATTGCGATATTAAAAGGAATGCGTAAAACTTCCCAGCCGAATCACCAAATGACTCCGGATACACTAGGATTATTAGTGGGGTATTTTGTAGAGCAGTTCTTTGAGGAACAATTAAAAACAGGCCAAATATCGTTATTAGATCCAGCTGTAGGTACAGGAAATTTACTTCTGACAGTAATGAATCTGCTAAATGGAAAAGCATCTGCAACTGGTATTGAAGTAGATGAATTATTAATCCGTTTAGCAGCAGACACAGCAGAGCTCATCGAACAGCCGGTTGTTTTATATCACCAAGATGCCCTGCAGAAAATGCTGGTCGATCCGGTAGATGCAGTTGTTTGTGATTTGCCGGTGGGCTATTATCCAAATGAAGAGGTAGCATTAGAATATGAGCTATGTGCTCATGAAGGTATGAGCTATGCCCACCATTTATTTATTGAGCAGGCCATTAATCATACAAAAGAGGGCGGACATTTATTCTTCTTAGCTCCAGCAAATATTTTTGAATCCGAGCAGTCAAAGGATTTACATAAATATTTGAAGAAAACGACTTGGATTCAGGCGGTTATTCAGCTTCCGGAGAATTTGTTTGCATCCAAAGCCCATGAAAAAAGCATTTTAATTTTGCAAAAACAAACAAAGTCTGAACGAGCTCCACGTGAAGTATTGCTTGCAAAAGTGCCAAACATGTCAAATAAACAAGCCTTATCGATGTTCTTTGAAAAAGTTCAAATGTGGAAAGAAAGTAAATAATCATATTGGCATCTGTCTGTATAACGAGTTATACAAACGGGTGCCTTTTTCTTTCAATACTATAAATCAATCAAAAAATATTATCGAATAGTATGAGTTAAGTGTGGCACAAAACCTTCTATCAAGAACGAGTTGTTCACCCCAAAACCTTATGAATACCCTACATAAATTAGAGCAATGGCCAAAATAAAAAGCCCTTCCACAGTTTAAATTCTGTGTAGAAGGGCTAATCTAGAATTGGTCAATTTTATTTAAAGGGAATCATTCAGGAGTTCTGACTACTAATACATCACATTTTGAAGAACGGACAATTGCTTCAGATACTGAACCGATCAGGAATCGTTCCACCGCATTTAAACCAGTTGCACCACAGATGATTAAATCTGCTTCTACAATATTTGAAAGTTCTTTAGTAATAATTGTTTTTGGTGAACCGTATTCAATTACAGTATTTACTTTTGTAAGCCCTGCTTCTTCTGCCTGCTTTTTATAACCGTTCAATAATTCTTCTGAAAAGCCTTGTGCACGTTCAGCGATAGAGCGATCATAGGCTTCGATTGCTGCAAAGGAGCGAGTATCAATCACGTTTACTAAATTAAGTGTAGATTCAGGATTTCTTTTTGCAATTTCAATTGATTTTTTGAATGCATACTCAGCTTCTTTAGAACCATCTACTGCAACTACGATACTTTTATATTGAGTCATTATAAATTCCTCCTTTTTCTATACTCTTATTATAACAGAATCGCAATCAAATGATATTCATCCAGAGGGCAAAATGAAAACGTTCACATTTATTTCTAAAAATATCCATAAATTTGTCGCACATTATTTCTTGCAATTTGCTGTTAGATGCAGTTTATAAATTATTCCTCTTTTTTGAAGGAATAAACTCATTATTAACTAGAATTTACTTTAAATTCCTATTTTTTTATAATTAAGAAAATAATTTTAAGGAACATGAATTTTGTATCTTACAATATGGGGAAAATATTGGTATTATGGATTTGAATTCATATTAATGGATACATAAATTCACTCAACAGGGAGAGAAATCAGCTATGAAAATCGGAGTACCGAAGGAAATAAAAAACAATGAAAATCGTGTAGCAATGACACCTGCTGGAGTAGTAACATTAACAACTGCCGGCCATCAAGTATTTATTGAAGCTGGTGCTGGGCTAGGGTCTTCATTTTCCGATGAGGACTATGTAGCAGCAGGCGCTACAATTGTAAGCACTGCAAAAGAAGCATGGGCACAGGAAATGGTTATGAAGGTTAAAGAACCAATCCCGAGCGAATATCAATATTTCCATGAAGGCTTAGTCTTATTTACGTATTTACATTTAGCACCAGAATTAGAGTTAACACAAAGCTTGATAGACAACAAAGTAGTTGGAATTGCATATGAAACAGTGCAATTGCCAAACCGTTCTTTACCATTGCTGACTCCAATGAGTGAAGTAGCTGGTAAAATGTCTGTACAAATTGGTGCTCAATATTTAGAGAAAATGAATGGTGGTCAAGGAATTCTCTTAGGTGGCGTTTCTGGTGTACCGCGAGGCAAAGTAACAATTGTTGGTGGTGGTATGGCTGGTACGAACGCAGCTCGTATTGCTGTAGGTATGGGAGCAGAAGTAACGATTCTAGATTTAAACCCTGAGCGTCTGCGTCAGTTGGAAGACATCTTTGGCTCTTCTATTCAAACGTTGATTTCTAATCCTTATAATATTGCTGAATCAGTAAAAGATTCGGATTTAGTAATTGGATCTGTTTTGATTCCAGGAGCTAAAGCACCGAAGCTTGTAACAGAGGAAATGGTAAAATCAATGCGCCCAGGCTCTGTTATTGTTGATATCGCAATCGATCAAGGTGGAAGCTTTGAGACAACTGATCGCGTTACTACACATGATGATCCAACTTATGTTAAACACGGTGTTGTTCACTATGCCGTAGCCAACATGCCGGGTGCAGTACCACGCACAGCTACGATTGCTTTAACGAATAATACGGTTCCTTATGCCCTGCAAATTGCCAATAAGGGGTATAAACAAGCTTGTCTTGAAAATGAAGCGTTAAGAAAAGGCATTAATACATTAGAAGGTCATGTAGTCTACAAAGCAGTTGCTGACGACCAAGGTCGAGAGTATGTTCCTGTTGATTCACTTTTATAAAATTATTTAGCAAAATTTTTATAAACTACTTGTTAGAGAATAATCTAGCAGGTAGTTTTTTGTTGTATTATATCAAAAATTATCAGAAAATACGAATTATTTAGAAATTACTATTTACTTTTGTATGAAAATGTAATTTAATTTAATAGAATTGCTCTAAAAAAATATAGAAAATGAGGGGAAAATATGAAGAGAAATTTTCAAAAATCACTAACGTTATTATCTGTTTTGATGCTGCTTTTACTTGCAGCATGTAGTGGAGAGGAAACGGCAAGTGAAGGTGGAACTACTGAAGCTGACGGAACAATCAATGCAAAAATTGGCGTTGTTTCGTATCTAACTGGGGCTGGTGCTGCTTATGGGGAAGCAATTACACAAGGCCTAAAATTAGCACAAAGTGAAATTAATGAAAAAGGTGAAGTTAATATCGAATTGGTTATAGAGGATTCTGCAGGTGAAGCGGAGCAGGCTCTTTCAGCTGCACAAAAATTAATGAGCAATGACGATATTCTAGCAATCATTGGACCAACTTTAAGTACGGAATTTTTTGCGGTTGCTCCGGAAGCTGATTTAAACGGAATTACAATTATGGGAACATCAACAACTGCTGAAGGGATTCCTGAAATCGGGGATTATGTTTTCAGAAATGCCATTCCTGAAGCATTAGCAATCCCAACTGCCATGGAAAAAGCGATTGAAAGAACTGGAGCAAAGAAAGTAGCAATGATCTATGGGAATGATGATGTGTTAACTCAATCTGGTTTCGACACAATGAAGAAAACAGCAGAAGAAATGGGATTGGAGATTTTAACGATCGAAACTTTCCAAAAGGGACAAAGCGATTATAATGCACAGTTAACAAAGATTAAAAATACAAATCCAGATTTAATTTTGGCTTCTGCTTTATATAACGAAGGTGCTGTAATAATGGACCAAGCCCGTAAAATGGGTATTGAAGTACCGTTTGTTGGCGGTAATGGCTTCAACTCGCCACAGGTAATCGAAATTGCTGGAGCTGCGGCAAATGGGCTAATCGTAGCAACACCATGGTTTGGTGAATCAGAAGAAGCGAAGGTAGTAGAATTTAACGAAAAATACGAAGCTGAGTATGGTAAACTTCCTGATCAGTTTGCTGCACAAGCCTATGATGCGCTTTATATCTATGCAGATGCTTTAAAGAGAGCTGGAGAAGTAGATCGTGAATTATTCCACGAAGCTTTAGCTGAAACAAAAGACTTTGAAGGGCTGCTGGGTAATTTCTCGTTTAACGAAATTGGCGATGTTGTAATGGATGTTAAAGTTGTAGAAATAAAAGACGGAAAATTCGTTGAATTCGAGTAATCTCTTCGGCAAATAAGTGCAATGTAAATATGAATCTACAAATGGACTAATAGATTTCATTTTTGCAAAAGTAGGATGACAAAAATGATTTTAAAGGATGATTAACTTGCTATTAGAACAATTAATTAACGGAATCACTCTGGGCAGCATTTATGCAATTGTTGCCCTGGGGTTTACCCTGGTATTCGGGGTTTTAGGCATTATTAATATGGCACATGGAGAAATTTTCATGGTGGGTGCTTTTGTCGGAGTAATGACAACAGGGGTGCTTGGTTGGCCCTTGTGGCTTGCCTTTATAGCATCGATTGTCGTTACGGCAATTTTGGGCTATTTGTTGGAACGAATGACTTTACGCCCTTTACGTGGAAAAAAAGGAGTTTCGCATTTAGCGCCATTGATTAGTACAATTGGTGTTTCCATCTTGCTTGAAAACCTATCTCACCATATTTTTGGTGCAGGGAATAAACCGTTTCGTACACCTTTTGCGGAGATTAGTATTGAAATAGGTGAGGTAACAATTTATATTGTCCAAATTGTTATTTTTGTTATTTCTATTATTTTGATGATGGGTCTATCAACTTGGCTGTCAAAAACTAAAGCAGGAAAGGCTTTACGTGCAACAGCGGAAAATTTGGAGACTGCTAGTATTCTAGGAGTAGATACAAAGAAAATAATTACACTAACTGTTATTATTGCCTCTGCAATGGGAGGCATTGCAGGAATATTGGTTGGTATGGCATTCAACTCTGTTAGTCCACAAATGGGACTTGCAATCGGTCTAAAAGGGCTTGCAATCATCATTTTAGGTGGTATGGGCAATGTCAAAGGTGCGATGGTTGGTGGGCTGCTTTTAGGGCTTTCTGAAACATTCCTAGTTGCTTACGGTGATTCTGGTTATCGTGACGCCATTGCATTCATCATGATTATTTTAATCCTTTTAGTGAGACCTCAGGGAATCTTTGGTTCAAAGATAGCAGAAGGCAGGTGAGCACATGTTAGATTTTATTAATCCGTATTATTTACAGATTGGTTCATTTATTTTAATAAATATTTTATTGGCAATTAGTGTTTATGTGCCTTTATCGTCTGGTCAATTATCTTTGGGAAGTGCCGGGTTTATGGCAATTGGTGCTTATACATCAGCATTATTAACCATCAATTTTGATATTCCTATTTTTATCGGCGTACTGGCAGGAGCTTGTGTAGCCGGTATTTTAGGAATCGTAATTGGGATTCCTTCACTTCGTTTAACAGGTGTTTATTTAGCCATCGCAACACTTGGCCTTGGAGAAGTAATCCGTGTTATATTCGTAAACTGGGATTCTGTAACAAAAGGCTCAATCGGACTGACAGGCGTTCCGCAAATTGGAAGGGAAATCTTAAATTTAGTGCGCGGACTTGGTTTTGAACCCTCCATGATTGGTTTGAAAAATAACCAGTTTGTCTTCTTGATGGTGTTCCTATTGTTAGCAATCATCGTAATGGCAACAATTTGGTTCGTTATTAGGCAGCAAAATTCAAGAGTAGGAAGATCCTTTTCATCTATACAAATGGATGAAAAAGCGGCAGAATCCATGGGCATCAATATTACGTATTTTAAAGTGCTATCCTTTGCACAGGGTGCTTTTTTAGCTGGGTTAGCAGGTTCATTATTTGCACACGTAATGGGTTATATTTCGCCTTCTGACTTTTCATACCACAGAGCAGTAGAAATCTTGATTTTCACAGTATTTGGTGGTAGTGAAGTAATTATTGGTTCAATATTTGGCGCTGTTTTCTTAACTTTAATGCCCGAATTATTGAGATTTGTAAGTGAATACCGTTATATCATATATGGAATCATGCTGGTGATTTTGATGGCGGTACGACCACAAGGGATATTAGATATTCATTTACTGGGCAGAATTAGATTAAAAGGGATTAAAGGTTCGAAAGGGGGAACACGCTAATGGTGCTTGAAATACAAAATGTCTCAAAAAACTTTGGCGGAATTCATGCCCTTCGAAATGTGTCCTTTTCGATTAAAGAAGGGGAAATTTATGGTTTAATCGGTCCCAATGGGGCAGGGAAAACAACGATGTTTAACTTAATAACAAATATTTTTGAACCTTCCTCTGGTGAGATCATTTTCAATAATGAAAACATTACAGGAATTAAATCGCATAAAATTACGGAAAAAGGAATCTGTCGTACTTACCAAAACATTCGTCTTTTTTCGCAGATGTCTGCTTTGAAGAATGTAATGGTTGGTGGTCATACGAGAAGCTCCTCCGGTGTATTTAGAAGTGTATTTCGAACAAAAGCACAACGAAATGAAGAGCGTCAGTTAAATGAGAAAGCTGAAGAACTGTTGGAATTAGTAGGTCTTCTAGAGCATAAAGATTCCCTTGCTGAAAATTTGGCGTACGGTCAACAAAGAAGACTGGAGATTGCCAGAGCGCTAGCTAGTAATCCGAAGCTTTTATTATTAGATGAGCCAGCAGCCGGCATGAACGAAAAAGAGACTGATAGTTTATATGATTTAATCAAAATGATTCAATCTAGAGGGATTACTGTTTTAATTATTGAGCATGATATGCCGTTAGTTATGAAGCTTTGTGACCGAATTACCGTATTGAATTTTGGTGAAAAGCTAGCTGAAGGTACGCCTATTGAAATACAAAATAACGACGCGGTTATTGAAGCCTACCTCGGAAAAGAGGAGGAAGAAGAAATTGCTTAAATTATCAAATGTTGAAACCTATTATGGTCAAATCCAGGCATTAAAAGGAATTGATCTAGAGGTGAAGGAAGGTAAAATTATCACCTTGTTGGGTGCCAATGGGGCAGGAAAATCCACGACAATGAAAACCATTTCAGGCCTATTAAAGCCTAAAAATGGCAGTGTTGAGTTTTTGGGAGAGAATGTCACAGGGCTCCGTCCCGATCAACTATTGCGAAAAGGAATTGCTTTAGTACCAGAGGGCCGTGCAATCTTATCGAGTATGACGGTTTTGGATAATTTAGAGATGGGCGCCTATCACCGAAAGGATAAAGGGATAAAAGAAGAAATTGAAAATGTTATGCAGCGTTTTCCGATTTTACAGGAAAGACAAACCCAAATGGCAGGCACTTTATCTGGCGGTCAGCAGCAAATGCTGGCAATTGCCCGAGCACTATTATCCAAACCGAAACTGCTTTTGCTGGATGAGCCTTCTATGGGTCTTGCGCCATTAATCGTAGCTGAAATCTTTAAAATTATTAAAGAAATCAAGGATACTGGAACAACAGTTTTATTAGTGGAACAGAATGCGAAACAGGCTTTGAAAATTGCGGATTATGGATATGTAATGGAGACTGGGAAAATTATCATTGAGGGGAAAGCTTCAGATCTAATTGTCGATCCACGAATTGTCGAAGCCTACCTAGGTCGGAAATCTACAAGTGTCGAAGAGCCGGTAAAAGAAGGAATATAAAAGCTGCTTGGACATAAGCAGGAATTCTAAGAAAATTCGTGGAAAACCAGTATAAGAATTGGATACTTTCTCAATTGATTGCAGTGGGGGGGCGAGTGTAGCAGTCGACAGCGTCTTTCGCTACAGAGCGGAGCTTCCTGCGGGAATAGTACGACGCCTGAGACTACAGGCTCAAAGGGAGTGCCCGCGAAAAAGCGTACCCGAAACGAAAAATCAATTTTGGCACACCGAAAAAACACCATTTTCTATGAAAATGGTGTTTTTGGGTTTTGTCCCAGCCTATTCTTCCAATTATGAAAGAATTACTAATTCTTTTGTGAATTTTGTTAAGACTTCAACGCCATCAGAAGTTACTACTACGTCATCTTCAATACGTACTCCCGTAACGTCTGCTTTGTATACACCTGGTTCAATCGTGAAGACCATGCCCTCTTTAAGCTCCAATTCATTAGCTCCTGTTACAGAAGGGAATTCATGAACTGAAATACCAAGACCATGCCCTAGTCGATGCGTGAAATATTCTCCGTAACCCGCATCAGTGATTGTATCTCGTGCAATTTTATCTAATTCCATAGCACGGACACCTGGTTTTACAGCGGCAATTGCGTTTTCATTTGCTTCGCGTACTGTATTGTAAATTTCTTTTTGTGCGTCAGATGGTTCACCGAAAGCAACAGTACGTGTAATATCTGAGCAATAGCCCTCGTAAATAACCCCTAAGTCAAAAAGAATCATATCACCCTTTTGAATTTTACGGTCTCCTGGAGTTCCATGTGGAGAAGCTGTTTTTGGACCGGAAAGTACCATCGTTTCAAAGGACATTTTACAGCCTTTAGCCTGGATTGCACTTTCAACAGCAGTCAAGACTTCCATCTCTGTTTTGCCTTCAGCAATTTCCTTGCAGCCTACTTCAATTGCATAGTCGGCAAGCGCGGCAGCTTTTCGCATTCTTTCGATTTCGATTTCATCTTTAACCACACGCATCTCATTAATTTTGTCATCAAGTCGTACAAAATTCGCATTTGGGTAAATTTCCTGCAAGCTCTCTAAACGCTCAACAGTTAAGTGTGATTTTTCTATGGCAAGTTTAGAAACTGCTATGCCACGTGACTGTATTGCCTGAGCAATTAAATTCCATGGGTTATCAGTATCCAGGTGCCCGATAATTTCTTGGCCCCAGCCTGCGTTAACGGCATCAGGTGCTTCCATTTTTGGACAAACCAAGAAAGGCTCTGCCTCTT
>DAMDNS010000041.1:0-10935 GCA_032083605.1 Ureibacillus sp. | reverse complement strand
TGGCTCATTAAATTTTGATTGGTTTAGAGTACCATCAAGATAATCTCCTGCACTCTCAATTGCCCCATCACCAATTTCCACAGGACGACTTGAAGTTGCATTCAGTGTCGCGACGTTACCGTTTATATCAATTTTACGAATCACATGATTTAATGTATCCGCCACATATACAGTCCCATCTTTTGCAACTGCAATATCTTGTGGAAAATAAAAACTGGCATTATTAGACTTGCCATCGATTAATCCTGGACGGCCATTTCCTGCCAAGGTAATTACTTTACCTTCTTTAGTTATTTTACGAATAACATGGTTTGCTGAATCTGCTACATACACATTTCCATTTGAATCACTTGCTATTCCAGAGGGCGTAGAAAAAACCGCTTTGCCTGTTACATCATTATACAAACCACCTACCGGGATACCATGTTCATCTAAAGTCAAAGTCATTCCGGCATATGTAGAAACATTACCAGGATTTAGATCTAACTGGCGAATTAAATGATTTCCTTGGTCTGAAATAACTATTGAGTTATCTGGCAAGATTGCTAGATTTGTAGGCAAACGAAATGCTGCATTACGCATATTGCCATCCGCATAACCGAATTCTCCAGACCCTGCAGCTACTTGAACATCAAATGAGGCATTTTCACTTTTATATATAAAAGTAGCAAATTGACCACGGGTAACAGGATTATTCGGTCCGTATGTTGTTGATGTAATACCACTTGTAATATTCAAACGATACAATTGTTCAACAGCATCTTTATACCAGGCACTGTTAGCAACATCTTTAAATGGTAGCGTAGTGGTAGTATCTTCACTCGATAATTCATATGCCTTTGTTAGGATAGCCGCCATTTGTCCTCTGGATAATTGGTCTTTCGGTCGGAAAGTTCGATCTTCGAAACCACTAAAAATACCGGCATCAACTAAAGTTGCTATTTGTTTGTAATATGGATGGTTTTTAGAAATGTCTAAGAAATTTGGTTCATTTGCGTTTGATGTAGATAATTGAAGATTGTTCACTAGCATGATTGCTGCGTGTTCTCTCGTAACTGGTTGGTTTGGTTTAAACGTGCCATCTGCAAAACCATTAATAATACCTCTACTAGAGAGACTTAGTACTGGATCATAGTAATAAGAATTAGAATCAATATCTTTAAAAACTGTTTTTGCATTTGCTTTTAAATAGGGGATAGGTAGAGTTATAACAAGCGTGAGGATTAAAAGCAAAAATACTCTTAATAAAGATTTCATAGGACCCTCCTTTTTAAATGATAGACTTGTAACTTTCCATTCGAATTATACAGAGTACAACTACTAATTACTAGTATTTTCTACCTAAATAATAAAATCTCTTTTTTTACAAAAACTAGAAAACCGTCTCGAAATCCCGAGACGGTTTAAGTGGTAAAAAGGGAATTCCCTTATTCAGAATTAGCTCTCTTGCTATTATCACATTGATAAAATTTCTTATTTCTAGCTTTCAAGCAGACCAAAACGAATACATATTTTGGACCACTCTCCTATTTTAAAGGGGGTTGCCACATTACAGAAGCCATCCCCTTTACTTTATTCTAAATACCCCGACAGCACTCGAGCATATGGTGAATCAGAAGGCAGGATAATGACTGTATCTTCACCAATTGTTTTTTTGTAGGATTCGAGTGTACGGTATAATCCATAGAATTCCGGATCCCGGGAGAAGGCTGCATTGTAAATTTTAGCAGCCTCCGCTTCCCCTTGTGCACGAATCACAGCCGCTTCTTTTTGAGCAGTTGCGATTACTTCTTGAACTTCACGGTCTGTGTTTGCGACTATTCGATTCTTTTCTGCGTCGCCTTCGGAAAGGTATCGTTGGGCAATTGATTCACGTTCAGAGATCATTCTCGTATAAACTGAATGCTCGTTTTCCTCTGGCAAATCTGTACGACGAATACGTACATCGACCACTTCAATGCCGAAGTTGCCACTCTTAAGATACTCATTTACGTTTTCTGTCACACGATCATTTAAACTACCGCGCTCAGAATTCTCATCATTAATGATTTGCTCGTAGTTTAACTGCCCTAGCTGTGTACGGATTACCGAGTAAATAAACTCCTCCATGCGCGACTCGGCATTGATCAATGTACCTGCATTTGAAATAAGAGATTTTGGGTCTGTTACTCTCCACACGGCATAGTTATCGATAATAATACGTTTTTTATCCAGTGTATTTATCTCTTCTTGCGTCATTTCATACGTCATCAAGTTTTTCGGTAATGTTGTGACACTTTGAATGAATGGAACTTTCATATTCAAGCCGGGTTCATTTTCATATTTGACGACTTCCCCAAATTGGCGAACAACCTTGTACTCATTTTCCTTTACGACGTATATATTGCCTATTAAAATAATAAGCACAGCAAATATTACAGTTAGAAGGACGGCTGATTTAGCAAACTGACGGCCGTTGAAGGGTTTTTTCTCTTTTGGAATCTTTGCATCCTGTAAATCCGGACCACCGTTTTTCTGCTTGTTTTTATTTTTTCCAAATAAAGATTTTGCGAATTTTTCTAGATCGCCATCAAATTGATTGTTGTTATTGCTCATTGTTTATCGCTCCCTTCAGTCGTTTCTTCTGTATTTTTCACAGGAGAAGAAGTTGATGGTTGAAGCGGTAAGTATTTTAAGGTTTCACCCTCATCATTCATGATATAGATCTGCGTATTTGGCAAAACATTTTCCAAGGTTTCCAGAATCAAACGCTGTCGAGTAATTTCTTGATTCCCTTGATATTCTTCATATAATTCCTTGAAAATGGCTACTTCCCCTTCTGCTTGTTGAATACGTGCTACTTTTTCACCCGCGGCCCTAGATTTAATGGCATCTATTTCACCCTGCGCTTCACTTAACTTCTGATTTTTGTATTTATCTGCTTCATTTGTTTTTGTATTTTTCGTTTCACGAGCATCTGTTACTGCAGTGAAGGCAGCTCGCACTTCCTTATTTGGCAATTCAACATCTTGAAGCTTTACACCTAAAATGCTTACGCCAATATCATATTTGTCTACTAAAGAAACTAATAAATCACGAGTTTTCAACTCAATATCAGCTTTTCCATTTGTCAATGCATCATCAATTGTAGAGCTGCCGATTATGGAACGAATTGCACTGGAAGTGGCGCTATGTAGAATTTGTTTTGGATCTTCTGCGTTAAATAAATATTTACGCGGCTCTGTTATTTTCCACTGTACGACTAGATCTGTCAGGACGATATTTTCGTCCCCAGTAATCATTTTGGTTTCATCGTCATATGCCTCAATTGCTCCGTCTTCGGATTGTTCATATCCAAATTGTAAACTATATGTTTCTTTCGAAAGTACTTCTACCTTTTGAACCGGCCATGGTAATTTAAAATGTAACCCTGAATCTGTGATGGTTTCATCTGCTTCACCAAAAGTAATGACAACTGCTTGTTCTGATTCGTCTACTGTATACCAAGATGTAAACACTGCTATTAATACAATGATAGAAAACAAACTTAGCCCTGTTATTAGTAAAGTCCGTTTGACACTCATTTGGAGGTCCCCCCTCATAATAATTTAATCTTTAATTTATTTACGGATATGAGCGCCAAAAGTTTCACCAAGGAAAAATTCTTTTTATAAAATATAGACGAGCACTATTCCATTAGCGAATAGCATTAAGTAACCCTACTTTTTTATCAATAAAAAAAGAAAATGCCCCCACAGACTAGGGACATTTTCTTTCTTTATGTTTTATCTAATTACTTTATTGAAACAGGGGGGTTTCTGTTAATAATCATATGATAGAAATATGAAGCAATCGTAACAGTATTGTAAAGCTATTGTTAAATTTACTTTTTAATGGGAATGAATACTTTCATGCAAGTACCCTTTCCTACCGTACTTTCTACGTTAATCTTCCCATGATGGGCTTCAACAAGGTGCTTGACAATGGCGAGACCTAACCCAGTACCTCCTGAATTACGGCTACGGGCCTTATCAATCCGGTAAAACCGTTCGAAAATACGGGCAATCTCATTCTTCTCGATTCCCATGCCTTGATCTTCAACCTCAATTATTCCATACTCCTTATTCTCTTTAATGCGCAATGTAATCGTCGTATTTTCCGGAGAGTAAGTAATTGAATTCGTAATCAAGTTTGTAAATATTTGAATTAGTCGGTTAAAGTCCCCCATTACCGGCACATCGCGAACAATGTCCACATCAAACTGCATATTTTTTTCATCCATTCGCGGACTTGTTAATTCAACCGCTCGAATTAATACATCCTGCAAGCTGGTTGGCATGATATTAACAGAAAACCCATGCTGCTCAATTTTCGATAATTCAAGTAAATCCTGAATAAGCATTTGTAGGCGATTGCTTTCTTGATAGATAATATCCAAAAATGAAATTAGCATTTTTTCATCTTTAAATGCTCCATCTAATAACGTTTCAGAGAATCCTTTTATAGAGGTAATCGGAGTTCTTAATTCATGAGATACATTCGCAACAAAGTCCTTTCGAATTTGTTCAAGTCGAATGAGTTCAGAAATATCATGCATAACAATCACAACGCCGAGCCAGCGCCCATGATCTCCAACAACCGGTGCTCCGTATACCTGCTTATATTGAATTTCCTGCTGGATTTCCACTTCAATTTGCTTACGATATGGAAGCTCCGTTAGAAAAACATGGTCTATGAATTTTTCTATCTCTGCCGGCAATCCTAGGGTTAAGAAGTTATAGCCCTTTACCTCATCAATGGACAGCTCGAAGCCCTCAAGAAATTGACGGTTCACAATGGAAACCACCGCTTCACGGTCAATCATAATCAGCGCACTGCCCATATTTTCAATTAAGGTTTTGAGGCGCTCTTCTTCGATTTCACGTATCTTCTCAATTTCTTGCAGATTTCTAGCTAAAATATTTATGGAATTTCTTAACTCCACTATACTTACCGGACCAAGTGCATAAGCACGAGCACGATAATTTCCTTTCGTTAACTCTTTAGCCGTTAACGTGATATTCTCAATGGGTTCCAACAAATTTCGAATAAGATGATTGGCAACAAAGCATATCAACACAAAGCTAAGGACAATTAAGAAAGCAATAATTGACGCAAACTGTCTCCTAATCTCTTCAATCCGTTCAGCACTAACTTCAATATTATTTTTCGTTGCAAAATTCTCGACGATAAATGGAAAAAGCTGACCTAATATGAAGCCAAGGACAGCTAGAATCGAACCTGTTAAGATCATGAAGGTAATAAATAAGCGGTTTCGATATGCCTTCATAGGCTTTTTGGCTCCTCAAATTTATAGCCGATTCCTCTGATAGTCTTGATGAACTTTGGTTTACGGCTATTTTCCTCAATTTTATCTCGCAAATGGCTAATGTGCACATCCACTATTCGAGTATCTCCTGCGAAGTCATAATTCCAGACGGCGCTAAGCAGCTGATCACGTGTTAGCACACGGTTTTTATTTTCTAAAAGGTAGACAAGCAATTCAAACTCCTTTGGCGTAAACTCCAAAGTTTCCTCATCCAGAAATGCTTCAAAACGATTCGGATAGACTTGTAGCTTGCCAAATTGATAAACCGCATTTTCCGGTTCTTCTTCTTGTTCTTGCTGTTGAACCGGTGTAAAACGGCGTAAAACCGCTTTTACCCGTGCAATTACTTCACGTGGACTAAAGGGTTTTGTCATATAATCATCGGCACCAAGTTCCAGGCCTAACACCTTATCAAATTCATCGTCACGCGCAGTCAGCATGATAATCGGAATATTACTCTTTAGACTGCGTAATTCCTTGCATACTTCCATACCATCCATCGTAGGCAGCATCAAATCTAATAAAATCAGATCCGGTGAATGTTCAATGGCCATATCGAGACCTACTTTTCCGTCATGAGCCAGTAATACCTCATAACCAGCACGCTCTAAGTTGTACTGTAATAATGTTGCGATTGATACTTCATCTTCTACTACTAAAATTGTTTTTAACATAAACAACCTCCAATGATGATTTGAAACCCCCATTTCAAATCAGTAAACAAAAACTCTAAAAAGGCGGTACTACTTTTAATAGGCCGTTCATTACCTGTTGATCTTTTTCTTTAAAGGCACTCACATAGATTTCCACAAAATTTTGTATAAGGTCGATATGTTGTACTTCAAGCAAGATTTCAATGGTTTCATAATGATACACTGGCTCAAGATAAATAATATTTTGTTCGCGAATATGAGAACCAGGTCCAGGTAAATGCTTGGATATAGCAGAAGTAATGATTCCATTTAACATGATTGCCGGAACAATTGGTTTCTTGAACGGTGTTCCAACCGCATAATCATGTTGAATATATAGCGGATTATTATCATTTGTTAAGCCTAAATAAAGAAGCAAATCCTTGTCTTCAATCTTTTCAGTTAACTGTAGTTTTTCTCCAACACTAATCTCATCAATCTTCTTTCCGAGTTTCATACCCTTCCTCAGCAGCAATTAAGCAGCAACCCCTTCTCTTTCTCGATTACTTTCATAGTATCAATTATTTCTGAAAATAACAATCTCTAGAAATACTGAAAGAAATTCGAACGCTTTGATTGGCGGGTTTGGATTAGCAATAATTGTTCTTGGCGGACAAGCAGCATATCTTTTGGCTTTATTATCCGTGATGCCTTTACGGACTACTTTTCTTGATTTCCTTTATATTTGTCCAAGAGGCAGCTCCATTTTAGTTCTTTACTCCGACCGCTTCTTCTCCTACTTATCCCACAAAAAAATCGAGCAAGGCAATCTCCCACTCGATTTCAAAACAATTATTTTATTCTAATACACCCATTACTTCACGAACCGCCTCAGCAGATACATCCAATGCGGCTTTTTCTTTTTCGGTTAACTCCAGCTCGAATATTTTTTCGATCCCATCTGCTCCAAGTAGTGTTGGTACCCCAAGATAAATGCCGTCATAGCCATATTCTCCTTCTAAATAGGCAATGGAAGGCAAAATCCGTTTTTGGTCTTTTATGATTGCTTCTGCCATTTCGATCAGGGCTGCTGCTGGGGCATAGTAGGCTGAACCATTTCCTAATAGGTTCACGATTTCTCCTCCACCCACTCGCGTACGTTGAACAATTTCCTCTAGGCGTTCTGGTGCTATTAGTGTTTCCAATGGAATTCCGCCCGCGTATGAATAGCGAGTTAGTGGAACCATCGTATCGCCATGACCACCTAATACAAACCCTTTAACATCCTTTACCGAAATGTTTAATTCTTCTGCCACAAATGCACAGAATCGCGCTGTATCTAGTACGCCTGACTGTCCAATTACACGGTTTTTAGGGAATCCCGTCTCTTTAAATACTGTATAAGTCATTGCATCCACCGGATTAGTTAAAACAAGAATGATCGCATTGGGTGAAAATTTTGCAATTTCGCCAGCTACAGATTTCATGACCTTTTGATTAATCTGCACTAAATCATCACGGCTCATACCAGGCTTACGCGCTACACCAGCAGTAATAATTACTAAATCCGAATCGGCGGTATCAGCATAATCAGAAGTTCCTTTGACAAAGGAATCAAACCCTTGCACCGGTGCTGCCTCCCACATATCTAAAGCCTTTCCTTTTGTTGGATTCTCTGATTGTGGAATATCAACTAATACGACATCTCCTAATTCCTTTTGAGCTGCTAAGAAGGCTGCAGTTGCTCCAGTGAATCCTGCACCAATTACGGAGATTTTTTTACGTTTCAATGACATAGTGTAAACGCCCCTTTTGAAATAGTTTGGTTTAGTACTCATTCATTATCTAAAGGGTGGACGACATACTTTGCTCTACCCCTTATAGAAATAGAAAATGCCTATTTTCATAAATTAAACCATCTAATGTCAATATAGCCAAATTCGAGTGAAATAAAAAGATGGGTAGCTAATAATTCATAAAGTATACCTACTTTAGTCATAAAAGCTACCCATTTGTTATTTTATATGATTAAGTGCTTAAGAATTAAAGGTTGTTGATTAATTCGTTAGCGAACTCTGAACATTTAACTTCAGTAGCACCATCCATTAAACGAGCGAAGTCATAAGTTACAACTTTAGAAGCGATTGTTTTTTCTACAGAGTTAGTGATTAAATCTGCAGCTTCTTGCCATCCTAAGTGTTCAAGCATTAATACACCTGAAAGTAATACTGAAGATGGGTTAACTTTGTCTTGACCAGCATATTTTGGAGCTGTTCCGTGAGTTGCTTCGAAAATCGCATGTCCAGTTACATAGTTAATGTTAGCTCCTGGAGCGATACCGATACCACCAACTTGTGCAGCTAATGCATCAGAGATATAGTCACCATTTAAGTTCATTGTAGCTACTACATCGAACTCATTTGGACGAGTTAAGATTTGTTGTAAGAAGATATCAGCGATAGAATCTTTAACGATAACTTTACCAGCAGCTACAGCTTCGTCTTGAGCTTTGTTAGCAGCTTCTACGCCTTCAGCTTCTTTGATGCGGTCATATTGATCCCAAGTGAATACTTGATCGCCGTACTCACGTTCAGCTAAATCATAACCCCATTGCTTGAATCCACCTTCAGTGAATTTCATGATGTTACCTTTGTGAACTAAAGTTAAAGATGGACGGTTATGCTTGATAGCATACTCGATAGCAGAACGTACTAGACGCTCAGTACCTTCTTTTGATACAGGTTTAATACCGATACCTGAAGTTTCTGGGAAACGGATTTTGTTAACGCCCATTTCTTCTTTTAAGAAGTTGATTACTTTTTTAACTTCTTCAGAACCTTGAGCATACTCGATACCAGCATAGATATCTTCAGTGTTTTCACGGAAGATTACCATGTCAACATCTTCTGGTTTTTTTACAGGAGATGGTACACCTTCGAAGTGACGTACTGGACGCAAGCATACATATAAGTCAAGTTGTTGGCGTAATGCTACGTTTAGGGAACGGATACCGCCACCGATTGGAGTTGTAAGAGGACCTTTAATAGCAATTAAGTATTCGTTGATTTTATCTAAAGTTTCTTGTGGTAACCATTCACCAGTTTGGTTGAATGCTTTTTCACCTGCAAGAACTTCTAACCATTCGATTTTCTTTTCACCGTTATAAGCTTTGTCAACCGCTGCATCGATTACACGTGAAGCTGCAGCCCAGATATCTGGACCAATTCCGTCACCTTCGATGAAAGGAATTGTTGGGTTGTTTGGTACATTAAGAGCACCGTTTTCTACTACAATTTTAGACATGGATGTTGCCTCCCTATTTTCATAAATCTAGGACTGTGAAATCACAGTCCTAGACAATTCTAACATATTTTTAAAAAATTATCTTTCCTCGATTGATACATATTTTTGCATTCCTGGTCCAACATATTCTGCACGAGGACGAATTAAACGATTGTTAGCATATTGTTCTAAGATATGTGCAATCCAACCTGATGTACGAGATACAGCAAAGATTGGTGTGAATAAGTCATGTTCGATTCCTAATGAATCATAAACTGATGCTGAGAAGAAGTCTACGTTTGCTGGAAGACCTTTTTGCCCAACGATCATGTCATGGATTTTCACTGACATATCAAATAATTCTGGTTTACCAGTTAATTTTGTTAATTTTTCACTCATTAAACGTAAGTGTTTTGCACGTGGGTCGCCTTTACGGTATACGCGGTGACCGAAGCCCATGATTTTTTCTTTGTTATCTAATTTAGTTTGGATATAGTTTTCAACATTATCAACTGAACCAATTTCAGATAACATTTTCATCACTTGCTCGTTAGCTCCACCGTGTAATGGACCTTTTAAAGCACCAATAGCAGAAGTGATACCTGAATATACATCAGATAATGTAGCTACACAAACGCGAGCTGTGAATGTTGAAGCGTTTAATTCATGGTCAGCATGTAATACTAATGCTTTGTTGAATGCTTCGATTTCGATTGGAGCTGGCTCTTTACCATGTAACATATATAAGAAGTTTGCAGCATATCCTAATTCAGGTTTTGGTGCAATTGGTTCTAGGCCTTTACGGATGCGAGAGAAACCAGTTACTACAGTAGCAATTTTAGCTTGTAAACGGATTGCTTTGCGGTAGTTAGCTTCTGGAGACATTTCGTCAGCTTCAGAATCATAAACACCTAATAATGAAATAGCCGTACGAAGTGCAGCCATCGGATGTACTGTTTCTAATGGATAAGCTTTAAATTGATCGAAAATAGCTTGAGGAACTTCAGCATTTTCAGCTAATTGTTTAGTTAACTCAGCTAGCTCGTCTTTTTTCGGTAAACGTGTATGCCATAGTAAATATACTACCTCTTCGAATGTAGCATTTTCAGTTAAATCATCAATATCGTATCCAACGTATGTAAGTGTGTCATCGATAATTGAACTGATTTTAGTTTCTGCAGCTACGATACCTTCTAAACCACGTGTTGCTGTCATAAAAAATCGCTCCCTCTTTAATAAAAGATTTTAGTTGTAAGTGCTTTCTTTTTGTAGCACCTTAATAATTCTGCTCATGTGAACCTATAAGTAAATCGCTTACATCTCATATTATAATAAATTTTGACGTCTTTGTGAATGAAATTAAATGAAATTAAGAAAAAACTGATTAGTTAAAGAAAAATTTGATTAAAGTAGAATAATTGGTTTTTAACGAGATATGCATTACATAAAACAGAGGTGAAAACTTTGCAAACGAGCAAAAAGAACGCATTTCCTTACAAAAAAAACCTGAAATATTTACTATTGATATTATACTTTGCTATTTTATGGCTTATATTGCCTGTATCTATTGCCATATTTTTTGCCTACTTTTTATATCCAATCATCAACTTTTTTCATAAGCATTTAAGAATACCATACATATTAAGTGCTCTTTTGATCTCCGCATTAATATTC
>DAMDNS010000040.1:0-10936 GCA_032083605.1 Ureibacillus sp. | reverse complement strand
CAGATTACATTGATGTGATTGTAGAAGCTGGTCCATCAACTGGCTTCCTAGGTGAAGTGCGTCGTCCAGGTAAATTCGCATTACTGGAAGTGAACTGGGGACCTGACTATGCAGACCCTGCATCTTACACAGATCCGTTTACAGAAGGCGGAACTTATAACAAGCCTGAGCTTGCAGAAGGTTATGCAGATGCAAATGGTAAATCAAAATATCAAAATATGGTGGATGCTGCAAAAGCCGAAATGGACTTGGCTAAACGCTATGAATTATTTGCTCAAGCGGAAGCTTTCCTGATTGATGAAGCCTTTGTTATTCCTTATGCAGTAGGTGGTACAGGCTACATCGCTTCTAAATTAAATCCGTTCGAGGCACAATACTCACCATTTGGTGTAACGGCCGAGAAATTTAAAGGCCAGCAAGTATTAGACAAGCCAATGAGCAATGATGAATTTAAAGAGGCACAAGCTGCTTGGGAGCAAGAGCGTGCAGAAGCATTAGCAAATGCAGGAGAGTAGCTTTGGATATTAGTTTTTATCTAATGTAATGAAGAAGGAGATGAACCAGACCAGTTTTGGCATCTCCTTCCTTCATTCTTGGGCGTAATACGTTTAGGGGGTTAGACTATGTTGTGGTATATAGGAAAACGATTGTTGCAATCTGTATTGACACTTTTTATCATCATTACTATTGTTTTCTCTTTACTACGCCTGATGCCGGAAGAAGGGTATTTAGGATCGGCAGCCGAGAAAATGTCACCGGAACAACAAGAAGTATATTTAACGAATTTGGGGCTTCGTGACCCATTGATTGTTCAGTTGGGGAATTTCTATTTAGACCTGTTACATGGGGATTTAGGAACTTCTGTTACATATCGTACGGATGTACCAGTAACGACCATCATAGCTGATAAGCTTACTTATTCATTGCTATTTGGACTTGGCGCAGTTGCATTGTCATTAATCGTGGGGGTACCATTAGGAATCTTAATGGCCCATATGAAGGGAAGGTGGCTTGACCGTTTAGGAACCGGTTACATCGTATTCGTTGTGGCTGTTCCAGCTGCCGTTTATTATATTTTCATTCAAATGTATGTAACAGATATGTTCAAGCTGCCAATGTTATTTGATGAATATAATCCTGTAAGCTGGATTCTACCTCTTACATCCATGGCATTGGCCCCAACAGCTTCCTACGCAATGTGGATGCGTCGTTATATGGTAGATGAGCTAAATAAAGATTATATAAAACTAGCACGAGCAAAAGGTGTAAAAGAACGCACTTTAATGTTTAAGCACGTTATGAGAAACGCGTTTATACCAATGGCGCAATATTTGCCTGCCACCATTTTATTTACGATTACAGGCTCGATTTATATTGAATCATTATATTCAATTCCAGGAATGGGCGGTTTGCTGGTTGATGTTATTCAACGTCAAGATAATTCCGTCGTGCAAGGTCTAGTCTTGATCTTCTCATCTCTAGGAATTATTGGGTTGTTTTTAGGGGATTTAGCCATGGCACTTGTTGACCCTCGAATTAAGCTTGGCAAAGGAGGGAGTGTTCGTTAATGGGTATCTATTCAGAAGAAATTTCGAATATTTCACAAAAATCAAACGAAAAGCTATTTGACTTTGCAGTGGTGGATGAACAAAAAGCAGAGCAGACCGGCTATTCTAATTATTCTTATTGGCGTTCAACATGGCAGTCGTTTTTAAAAAATCGACTTGCTGTCTTTTTATTAGTTGTAGTTGGGCTGATTGTGGCATATGTAATCGTTCAACCCTATTTGCCTTTTCAAAAATCACCGACAGAAATCTATATCGATGAACAGACGGGTTCTCAGGCTCGAAATATAGCACCAGGCTCTGATTTCTGGTTTGGAACCAATTCGATCGGACAGGATTTGTGGTCACGTATTTGGGCGGGAACAAGGACGTCATTATTTATCGGTTTCGTTGTTGCTTTAGCTGAAGTGGTTGTAGGTATTTCCGTAGGGGCACTTTGGGGCTTTTCTAGAAGGCTAGAAGCACCAATCACGCAAGTGTATAACATCGTTGAAAATATACCAACTACTATTGTTTTAATCTTAATGTCCTATATTTTACGTCCTAGCATTTCGACTATCATCATCGCGATGTGTATAACAGGCTGGGTAGAGATGGCAAGGTTTATTCGAAATCAAATTGTTATTTTACGTGATCGTGAATATAATCTGGCATCAAAATGCTTAGGGACACCAAGCTATAGGATAATTCTTAAGAATTTATTGCCCTATTTAATCTCCGTTATTATGCTTCGTATGAGTTTAGCCATTCCATTTGCAATCGGTGCGGAAGTATTTTTAACATATATCGGTTTGGGGCTGCCAATTAGTGAACCATCTTTAGGAAACCTGATAAATGAAGGGCGTGTATTGATGATGTCGCCAGATTTACGTTATCAATTGATCTTCCCAAGTGTTGTACTAAGTATTATAACAATTGCTTTCTATATTATAGGTAACGCATTTGCTGATGCAGCAGATCCCAAAAATCACGTATAAAGGAGGATTTCGATGGGGGACAACAACTCAAAGTCACGCATTTTATCCATTCAAAATTTAATTATTAAGTTTAAACTACGTGGTCAAGTGCTAACAGCGATTCGTGATATTTCTCTTGATCTATATAAGGGTGAGAGTCTTGCGATTGTAGGAGAATCTGGTTCGGGTAAGTCCGTTCTAGTGAAATCTATCATGGGATTATTAGACAAAAACGGTTATATCGATCAGGGGGAAATCCTTTATAAAGATTATAATTTAGCCAAGTTTAGCACCGAAAAGGACTGGCTAAAAATCCGGGGAAAAGAGATTGCTATGGTTACACAGGATCCAATGACTTCACTTAATCCATTAAAAACAGTAGGAAAACAAATTGAAGAATGTGTCATTCTACATCAAGGATTAAAGGGAAAAGAGGCCTATGAACAAACCTTGAAACTGCTTACAGATGTAGGTATCCGAGACGTTCAGAAGCGTTATAAGCAATACCCCCATGAGTTTTCTGGAGGGATGCGTCAAAGAATAGTGATTGCCATTGCGGTTGCTTGCAACCCAAAAATCTTGATTTGTGATGAGCCGACGACAGCACTTGATGTTACGATACAGGCACAAATTTTACAGCTATTAAAGAACTTGCAAGAAAAATATGGACTTACAACAATCTATATTACACACGATTTAGGGGTTGTCGCAAAAGTAGCTGACCGGATTGCGGTAATGTACGCGGGAGATATTATCGAAGTGGGCAAAACTCCTGAAGTATTCTTTAATGGGAAGCACCCATATACATGGGCACTGCTTTCATCTTTACCTCAGCTGGGAGCTAGGGGGGAAGAATTATATTCTATCAAGGGGACGCCTCCTAATCTCTTTAATGAGATAAAAGGAGATGCCTTTGCTCCACGTAACCCTTATGCTCTAAACATTGATTTTGTGGAGAGGCCACCTTTCTTTAAAGTGTCGGAAACGCACTTTGCGAAAACTTGGCTATTACATGCAGATGCACCAAAGGTGGAGCCTCCTTTAACCTTGCAGGGATTCTTCGAAGAGGGGAGACGATACGCCCATGAGTAATAGAGAAGTAGTAGTGGAAGTGAAAAACTTAAATGTCACCTTTGGGAAAGGTAAAAATAAATTTGAAGCGATTAGAGATGTTAGCTTTGAAATTTATAAAGGTGAAACATTCGGTCTTGTGGGGGAATCTGGTTCAGGGAAAACTACTATTGGTCGTTCCATTATGCGTATTAATGAAGTGACTGGCGGGGAGATTTTATTCAAGCGTAAGCCCATCAACGGCAAAATATCAAAGGATTGGGACAGAGAAATCACTCAAAAAATCCAAATGATTTTCCAGGACCCAATGGCATCCCTAAATGAAAGAGCCAAGGTTGACTATATCATCTCAGAAGGCCTGGTAAATACGAAAAAGTATAAAAATGATGCGGACCGTTTAGAAAAGGTCCGGAATGCCTTGTTAGAAGTAGGTCTGCTGCCTGAGTTTGCCAGCCGTTTCCCTCATGAATTCTCAGGAGGGCAGCGTCAAAGGATTGGGATTGCGCGGGCACTTGTTATGGAGCCGGAATTTATTATTGCAGATGAACCAATTTCAGCGCTGGATGTTTCGATTCGTGCGCAGGTCCTGAATCTATTATCAAATCTACAAAAACAAAATGATTTAACCTATTTATTTATAGCCCATGACTTATCGATTGTTCGTTTTATTACAGACCGTACAGCTGTAATTTATAAAGGGGAAATTGTAGAGCTTGCGGAAACAGAGAAATTGTTCTCCAATCCGATCCATCCCTATACGAGGGCTCTGATTTCGGCTGTGCCTGAGCCGAATCCGTATAAAGAGCAAGCGAAAAAAATTGAAATTTATGACCACACGCAGCATGACTATGATATGGATCCTCCTTCTTTTGTAGAAATCGAGGAAGGCCACTTTGTACTAGCAAATGAAGAGGAAATATCACGGTATCGCAGAACGTTTACAATAGGAGTGTGACCAACATACATGAGGATTCCGAAAGCATTGAAAAAGGGAGATACAATCGGGCTGGTAGGCGCATCTAGCGCCACACCTCCGGAAAGCTTGCCACTAGCCATAGAAGCGGTAGAGAAGCTTGGTTTTAAAGTAGTTATTGGAGATTCTTGCCGTGAAAGGCATGGCTATTTAGCCGGGAACGACGAGCTCCGAGCAAATGACGTGAACCGTATGTTTCAAGATCCAGCCATCAATGGAATCTTTAGTATTCGTGGAGGTTATGGAGCTACGAAAATACTGCCGCTGCTGGATTACGAGATGATAAAAGAAAATCCGAAAGTATTCGCTGGGTATAGTGATGTGACAGCCTTGCATATCGCGTTTAATCAGTTATGTGATTTCGTGACGTATCACACGCCAATGCCCTCGACGGAATTCATAAAACCCGAGATGGATGAATATACATGGGCATCCTTTTTGGAAAGCGTAACCCTGACGGAGGACACAAATTATTATTTAGCGAACCCCACCTATCAAGAAATGACCGTACTTGTACCGGGAAAAGCAAGAGGCCAACTTGTTGGTGGTAATTTAACATTAGTGACCGCCTCACTAGGAACACCCTATGAGATTGATACTAAAGGGAAAATATTATTTTTAGAGGATATTGATGAGTATGAAAGAAGTGTCGATCGCATGCTGACTCAGTTAAAGTTGTCTGGAAAACTGGATGATGCTGCTGGGATTTTATTGGGTGCATGGACTAACTGCGGACCGCAAAATCCAAACCGACCAGAGCATAGTTTACGTCTTCAAACAATTTTTGAAGAGATTTTAGTTCCATTAAAAAAGCCAATATTAATGGATATCGCCTGTGGCCACTGCTTGCCTACTATGTCACTTCCTTTAGGCAGAACCGTAGCTTTTGATACTGAAACAAAAACGATAGAAGTGATTGAGCGGTAGGCATGGTATGGAGGAAATCATTCGCAATTTAATAGAATCAGTACCCTATAATGTTAAGCTTTTCGTTAAGGATGCAGGTGCAGGCAAGAATGAATTTTTGCTTGCAAAGGATATCGATAAGACCTTCTCCAGTGCAAGTTTGATAAAAGTACCGATTCTTTTAGCGGTGCTGGATTTTCTGGAAAAAGAACATCAATCATTGGATCAAATGGTGAAGATTTCTCCTGATAATCTTGTTGCATTCAGTATATTAACAGAGCTACAGGTAAAAGAGTGCAGCTTACATGATTTGTTAGTTTGGATGGTTATTACGAGCGATAACTCAGCTACCAATGTTCTTATTGATTTTATTGGATTCGAGAAATTGAACCAATACTTTGAGAGAATTGGATTAAAGGGAACAAAAATTCAACGTAAAATGATGGATTTGGTTGAATTGGAGAAAGGCTTTGATAATCTAACAACTGCCAGAGATATTGCTGTAATTTTTTCATTGATTTATGGCAAGAAGCTTCATTCAACGGCTTATAGTGAGCTGGCAATTGATATTTTAAGCCGGCAGCGATTCCATGAATCATTAAAGAGATATATTGCTGATGATGTAAAGATTGCCCATAAGACAGGGAGCCTTGATATGGTTGAGCATGATGCTGGAATAGTTTTTTCCAGAAAGAAAGACTATATCATTGGTATTTTTATTACGGAGCACGATGATAATGAAGCTGCTAAAAAAATTATCGGCCACATATCTAGGGTTGTATATGAGCATTTAGGGAAGGGGGCTGATTATTTGTGAAAGCAATTATAAAATCGATGATCGCTAATTTACATGCCGAGGCCAATTCTAAATCGGAGTTAATTGATGAAGGATTATATGGCATGGTCGTAGAAATAGTAGAACAACGAGAAAATGATTGGGTTCGTGTGAAAACCCCTTATCGTTATGAAGGTTTTTGCAAAATAATGGATCTTTTAATGGTTGAACCTGCAAAAGCTAATACTTGGCAGAGTGAAGCTATTTATGTCATTTCCCAAGGATTTGCGGATGTATTACAGGAGCCTAGGATTCAGGGCGCCAAGCTAGAAACACTAGCCAGAGGTTCAATTATTCAAGTATTACCGAATCAGGATCTCAAAAAAGAGTGGGTTATGATTCAATTAGCAACAGGTGAAGTGGGATATACCCGTAGACAATGGATTCAACAAAAGGTTGATTTTGATGAGTTATCTGAGGCTGTGTTTAGAGATAAAGTTGTTCAAACAGCTTTAGGCTATTTAACAGCCCCCTATCGATGGGGAGGTAAAACCCCTTTGGGAATCGATTGTTCAGGGCTATGCTCCATGGCATACATGTTGAATGGGGTCATAATCTATCGGGATGCAAAAATAGTTGAAGGTTTCCCAATAAAAGAGATAAGCCTTGAACAAATAAAAAAGGGTGATTTGCTTTACTTCCCAGGGCATATTGCCATGTATATGGGGGATGATTTATATGTTCACTCCTCGCTTGGTGGAAATGAAGTAAGTATCAATAGTTTAAATCCAGATCATCCTCATTACCGCGAGGATTTGGCAACCAAAATAACAGCAGTGGGGAGTTTATTTCCTGCAAAATAATAACCGCAAACCAGAGGCACATCATCAAAATTCGAAATAGATGGTGTGCTTTTTTATGAATATGAATGAAAGTAAGTAAAAAACCTTCTCTCAGGATAAGTGCAGCTATGTATAATCGCTGAAAAGATTGGCGATTAACCAAGTCTTCTTATAATGGTCCTTTTCTTGTGATTGTAGTGAATATATACAAATCTTAAGTTATTGGAGGTATTTTTATGCGAATTTCGACAGCGAGATTAGTAACAGAAGATGACATTAAGATGATTCCTATTAGACAAATGACAAAGAAAAAGTATGCTGCTGCCTTCAAAGGAAAACTGTATTGTCCAACAGCCCATTGTCCTGCAAAATTATCTTATAGCAGCGGGAAGAAAGGGCATTATAAAACTTGGAGATATAGCAATCATTCTCCAACTTGCCCCTATAATCTAGAACGTGAGGGCGTAAGGCATATCGGAAGTAAGACTTCAGAAATTGCAGTAAACATTAGCAAAACCCATAAACAAAATGCTTTGATGAGAGCATACAAATCTATGGTAATCGATGTGCTCAAACTTTCAAAGCAAGATCGAGAATCGTCAGATATTAAAAACAGCCGTCCCGTGAGAGTGAAAACAAAAACAAATGAATCTGCGCAAATGACTCTTTTTGGTGGGATGATTGATGAAGAGTTTGCAAAAATAAAAGGAAAGAAATTGCTATCAAGATTTGTACATGAAATAGGACCCTCCGATATTGGAAAAAGTAGAATTATAAAAGGATTTATCAAGGATATTGAATTAGTAGGTACAGCTGCTGAAATTATTGTGGGTTATCAGAATGAAGAAATAAGGATTGTTTTTGAGGAGGGCTTCAACAAACATCCCTTGAATAAAAGCTATTTAAATAAATTCTGGGCTATTAAAGAGTGGATGAACCGTCAAAAAACAGTAAGCTTTATTGGCGTTGGGGAAATTCGAATTTTGAAGGGACATCAATATGAGATGGATGTTTTGATGGGAACAGATTTTAAGATAGATGGAGAGGATCTTTATAACTTGGCGAGAAAGCTAAGGGCAGTTATATTGAATTAGGTTATAGTTAGAGAACTTCGGGGAATATAAAATTAAAAGTAAGCTGATATGGACAGTATTATTAGATACAGTTAAAAATGGAGGGAAAACATGATTAAGCATTATAGAAAAATTGCGGTAGCTATCGATTTCTCAAAGCAGTCATTGAAGGCTCTTGACCGAGCTATTCTAGTAGCCAAGGACAATGATGCAAGTCTCCTGCTGGTAAATGTAGTAGATACTAAATCATTTGGCTCAATAGCAGCATATGATCTAAACTATGCAGACAAGCTGAAAGAAGAAAGTCTCACAAAAATGGACGGGTTAAAAAATCAAGCTGCAGCTGCGGGTATCCCGGTTGTAGAGATTTTAGTAAAAGAAGGATCACCTAAGGAAATTTTAACTGACCTTTCAGGTGTCGAATTACTGATATGTGGAGCAACAGGTGTGAATAACATCGAAAAACTGGTTATCGGCTCAGTAGCAGAGCGAATCGTACGTCTTGCAACATGTGACGTCCAGCTTGTACGGTAAAGCAAAACGCTAATTGTTTTAATGATTTAATAAAACATCTATTTTCTTCGGGAAATAGGTGTTTTTTGTTGTTTAAGGATATAGTTGTGGAAATAGGGGGTAGAGATATGTAAGTGAAATGAAAGAATCTTATATCAAGAGTGTTGGGGGAATGCAGTCCATTATCCGAATGCTCCATTAACAAAAAAACATCGATAGACTTCAAAATTTTTTATCTTTCATAACACTTTTAAAGTAATAAAAACAAATTTTCTCTTTTAAGAATATTTATTCTGCATAATAACGCGATAATTTTGTTTCGTGATTTGTAAAGAGTAATTATTATTCTAATATATCAATTGCTCCTTGATTTATTGTTATATAAGTAAGGGGTTTCTAATTTGGTGAAAGTATTGGCTGTTTACACTGTGTATAATATTAATTCTACAATTTGTATGCAAAATTCTATTGTATACGTATAAATTCTAAATGGAGAACGTTGAAAACTCTGTCAAATGCTATTGTACTGTTGGTTTGAACTGTTTTATAACAAGTGCTGATACGAAATTAGGCAATTATAGAATGAAAGCAATTCGGAGTACTTTTATACATGGAGTATGAGGAGTTAATTTGCGTTTAACTTCATATTTTCTATGAAATGCAGAAAAAATCTCTTTTACTCAAATAATTTTTTTATAAAAAACTATTGCTTTTCCTATTTTGAAAATGTTATCTTGAGATAAAGAGTTGTTCACAACTTTATCACATTTACAAAGAAAGGGGCTAAAAGAGAATTATGAAGAAAAATCGATGGTTAATCGCTCTTTCTGCCATAGCAATTCATCTATCAATCGGAGGAGCATACGCGTATAGTGTTTATAAGCTTCCAATCGTAACGGAGATGGGTTGGACTGAAACGAATGTTACTGTAGCCTTTTCAATCATGATGGGGCTAGCTGGTTTTGCAGCAGCGCTATTTGGAAGTTTAGTAGAAAAAATGGGGCCAAGAAAATCAGCAATGGTTGCAGCCGTGTTATTTGGAGTTGGACAAGCTGGTGCTGGTGTAGCTATTTTAATGGACAATGTTGTACTTTATTGGTTAACTTACGGAGTATTAAGTGGATTAGGTATGGGTATTGGATACATTGCCCCAGTCTCTACTTTAGTAAAATGGTTCCCTGACCGTCGTGGTTTAGCAACAGGGATGGCCGTGTTAGGATTTGGTTCGGGTGCTTTACTAACTGCACCAGTAGCAAGAAGCTTAATGGATGGTGTAGGAATTTCAACTACATACTTTATTTTGGGTGTTAGCTATTTCGTCTTAATGATTTTAGGAGCTTTATATATTGCACCTCCAGAAAAAGGTTACATGCCTGAAGGAATGAAGAAAGCAACTGAATCTGGTCAGAAAAAAATTAAGCAAGATCTAGCTCAAATGTCAGCGAAAGAAGCTGTGAAAACAAGACAATTCTGGATGCTATGGGCAATGCATTTAGTGAATGTAACTGCAGGTATAATGATGATTTCTGTTGCATCACCAATGGCTCAAGAAATTGTAGGACTTTCAGTTGCTGGCGCAGCAACTATGGTTGGTGTAATGGGATTATTTAATGGTGGTGGCCGTTTAATTTGGGCAGCTATTTCTGACTATATTGGCCGAACTAATATTTTTGTTATCTTCTTTACGATTCAAGTAATTACGTTTGCGGTATTGCCATTTACAACTAATGTGATCTTATTCCAATTATTTATCTTCCTAGTAGTTAGTTGTTATGGTGGTGGTTTCTCTAACTTACCAGCATATGCAAGTGACTTATTTGGAACAAAACAACTTGGTGTTATCCATGGTTATTTATTAACTACATGGTCTTTAGGCGGGATTTTTGGTCCTATCATCGTAAGTACAGTGAAAAATATGTACGGTAGCTATATTCCAGTATTCTACTTATTTACAGGATTAATCGCAGTTTCACTTCTAATTTCATTATTGCTTCGTGCAGATGTTAATAAGAAGAAAAAAGCTTTAGAGCAAACTAAAAAAGAAACAGTTGGAGATCTCTCAACTACATTGTAATAAGAGTTAACATTTTAAAAACTGCCGAATAATGGACATTTCGCACATGTCCTTATTCGGTTTTTTATTATGTACCGTTGTTATATAACAAGAATCGATTCTTTAAAAACTGTAATATAATTCCCATTTCTTTTCAACTTGAATTACAGAAATTTTTATAATCCTGACTAAAAAGAGCATTTTATGTA
>DAMDNS010000039.1:0-10967 GCA_032083605.1 Ureibacillus sp. | reverse complement strand
TATTCTAGATGCTCCTGTGTACCACCCTTATATTTCAGAGAAGCTTCTAATGCAGTTTTATCTCTGTATTCTATCCATTTACGTTGCTCGTCTCTAAGTTGAGCCATCTCAGCTGAAGAAAGCTGCTGTTTGAGGGCTCCATAAATTTCATTTAATAATCCATCCCAAACGTCATAGATAGTGTCTTCTGTATATTTTAATGCGTATGTACTACTATCTGCTGGATTATTTCGCATTTCATCCATTTCTATTTTTGTCGCATTTAATTTCTTTAGGTAATCTGTTTTTATACTCGACTTATCATTTGAAGAATCTGATGAAGGATTCTGATTCTCTAAATTTACAGTATCAGTATTGGCAGTACTTGAAGAATTCGTTGATGAATCTTCACCAATAGAGGAATTGCTTGGGTTTTGAGTCATGCTATTATTTTCTGACGGATCCAAAGCTGTTGGATTTGATTCTTGGGAAGAATTGCTGCAAGATGCCAGGATTACTAATGAAGCTGTAAATGTCCCGATTAAAAGTTTACGGTTATTTTTCATTAGAAGGCTTCCTTTCTCTAAGTATTTATATAGCTTTCAACTGCATGTTTCAGGAGCACTTTTTATTTTATCATAAATTTTCCATTTCCCTTAGCTGAGGGGGCTGTCATCTTATTCGTAAAAAAAGAGCATGAAACCTCTGTAATTTCATACTCTTAAGTAAACTAATTATTTAAAATGCTTTCCTCTAAAACCTCTGATTTATCCCCATAAACTCTAATAATATGAGTATCTCCCCAATTGCAAAGTGCATTTAGGATGCCTTCTAAACTCTTTCCGTATTCGCTTAGCTCGTATTCTACTTTTGGAGGTACTTGGTTATAAACGATGCGATTAATAACCCCATCCTCTTCTAGCTCGCGAAGCTGCTGTGTCAGCATTTTTTGCGTGATATTTGGCATGAGGCGCTTCAATTCACTCGTGCGCTTCTTTCCGTGGGTAAGGTGGCAAAGAATGACGCATTTCCACTTGCCCCCAATCACCTCTAATGTCGCTTCTACTGATATATTGTATTTCTTTTTCTGCATGTGAGAATCCTCCGATTTTCATAGGTACTAAAAAGTGCCTATATTACTTTTTTGTACCTATATAACTTAAAAGTGCGTACTTCTATTTTTGTTTTGTATATTTCATAATAACATTTGCCGGCTGATTCTTACTACACTTTCTTTCAGATTTGATTGAAAGGGGAGTGATGAATTATTTGCTAAAGGAGGAGAAGTATGGCTTTAAGTAAAAAACAGAGTACCTTGGCGTTACTTGCGTTAGCGGTAAGTGCTTTTGCAATAGGTACGACTGAATTTATCAGTGTCGGACTGCTGCCACTGATTGCGGAGGATTTAAGTATACCGGTAACTACTGCAGGGTTAACGGTTTCTTTATATGCACTGGGGGTCACTTTTGGTGCACCAGTACTCACGTCTTTAACATCCAAAATACCGAGAAAGACACTGTTATTACTGATTATGATTGTGTTTATTGTTGGAAATGGACTTGCGGCTCTTTCTACTTCCATTCAAATGCTGCTAGTAGCACGTGTTATTTCTGCATTATCTCATGGTATTTTTATGTCAATCGGGTCGACGATAGCAGCAGATCTGGTTCCTGAGGATCGCAGAGCAAGCGCTATTTCGATTATGTTCACAGGCCTTACGGTAGCCACAGTGACAGGTGTACCATTTGGAACGTATTTAGGACAGCAGCTTGGTTGGAGGGCTGCCTTTGTAGTTATTGTCATCACAGGTATTATTGCTTTGATGGCAACAGGCATTCTCATCCCGTCCACCTTGCGAAAAGGGGTAAAAACAACTTTCCGGGATCAGTTTAAGCTTGTAACAAATGGACGATTATTGATGGTCTTCATTATCACGGCACTTGGGTACGGGGGGACATTTGTTGTATTTACTTACCTATCACCATTGCTTCAGGATATAACGGGCTTTAAAGAGGAAACCGTTGCAGCAATTTTATTAATTTACGGTATCGCCATTGCAATAGGAAATATGATTGGCGGGAAACTTTCCAATAAAAACCCGATTAATGCATTGTTTTATATGTTCATTGTTCAAGCGGTCATTTTACTTATACTGTTCTTCACGGCGCCGTATAAAATTGTTGGGTTAATTACTATACTCTTGATGGGCCTCTTTGCCTTTATGAATGTACCAGGTCTGCAAGTATATGTCGTAATGCTTGCAGAACGCTTTGTCCCAAGTGCGGTGGATGTGGCATCGGCCATCAATATCGCTGCATTTAATGCGGGAATTGCAATGGGTTCCTATTTTGGAGGACTAATCACGGATTCTATCGGGCTGATTCACACATCCTGGATTGGCGCGTTAATGGTTCTGATCGCAGTGATTTTAACTGGCATCAGTAGAACCTTTGAAAGAAAAGATCAACTAAAAGATGCGTGATTGTAAAGCATCAAATTGAGATGAAAATTGGAGGAAATAAAAAATGGTTAAAAATTTACAGGATACAACAACTTTGCATAACGGTGTAAAAATGCCTTGGTTTGGACTAGGGGTATTTAAAGTAGAAGAAGGTCCCGAGCTAGTAAACGCTGTGAAATCAGCTATCAAAAATGGCTACAGAAGCATTGATACAGCAGCAATTTATGGAAATGAAGAAGGAGTAGGAAAAGGAATCGAGGAAGGCTTGCAAGAAGCTGGAATTTCACGAGAAGAAATATTCGTGACTTCGAAGGTTTGGAATTCAGACTTAGGCTATGAATCCACTCTTGCGGCATTCGAGACAAGCCTAGAAAAACTTGGCTTGGAGTATCTTGATTTATACTTAATTCACTGGCCAGTTGAGGGCAAATACAAAGATGCTTGGAGAGCACTTGAAACTCTTTATAAAGAAGGTCGCGTAAAAGCAATCGGGGTTAGTAACTTCCATATTCACCATCTTGAAGATTTATTGAAGGATGCTGAAATCAAGCCAATGATCGATCAGGTAGAGCTGCATCCACGCCTTACGCAAAAGGAGCTGCAAGTATTCTGCAAGGAAAACGGCATTCAGCTTGAAGCATGGTCACCGCTAATGCAGGGCCAGTTGCTTGATAACGAAACACTGCAAGAAATTGCGGGCAAATATAATAAATCCGTAGCGCAGGTGATCCTGCGCTGGGACCTGCAAAACGGTGTAGTAACAATTCCGAAGTCAACAAAAGAACACCGCATTATCAAAAACGCCGACGTATTCGATTTCGAGCTAACAAAAGAAGATCTGGATGTAATCGATGGCTTAAATCAAAACACCCGCGTTGGTCCGGATCCAGATAATTTTGATTTCTAAGAGCCAATCTGGAATGAAGGATGAGTTGAGTTAATCCTAAAAACGCACAAATGCTAATTTAACAGCATTTGCGCGTTTTTTTGATTGAATGAAAATTTATAGAAAAGCCGGAGCTTTTTCGAAGCGGCGAGATTTCGACTGAAAGTAGCTGAATTATATATGAAACCTATTTGAACCTTATCTCATTCTAGAATCAGAAACCGAATCATTTTCTACCCTTCAAAAACGAATAGCTTAATCCCAATCCAACTAAATATAAAATCACTAAAAAGTAGACGGGGAGTAAGTGGATAAAGTCAACATAGCCAATGTAAAAATGGGTTCCGATGCCGGCGATAAAAGCAGGTAATGCCCCGATGGCAAGGGTATTCCAAACCCAGCGCTCGCCTTTTCTGAAGCCCCAAAGTGAAAGCATCAACACCAGCAATCCTACACTGATCAGGGCATTGCCAAATCCGGCTCGGTCATGGGCAATCACGGGAATCAGCTTGCTGCTAATGCTGTTTAACATTTCGGGCGGCATACAAAGGAAAGTAATATCAGTCGACACAAACACCTTCGAAACCCCAATCGTGGAAATAACAATACCTCCAACCAAAATTAAAAATCCAAGGATGATAAACAGAAGCTGTCCATATAAAGAAAACCGCCATGCTTTGTCATTTTCCCCATGATTTGAGTAGGGAGCACTTGTTACTTGTTTACCTTCTCTGAAACTAAAATAATAGATTGGCAGTAATATGAGCCAGAATAACCCGTGCAGCCAATCAAAATATCCATAGCCGATAAACAATAGAATACCCAGAAATCCAACAATCGCTGCACTATGAAAAGCAATTTTTGACCAGTGCAAACCTGATTTTATCCCATGTCGCGCAAGCTGGATATACAAGATTCCAGCTGAAATCATCGTACCTGCCAGTGCCATGCGGTCATGGGCCATAAATGCCAGAATACGCGGATTTACTTGCAACAGTTCTTCCTTTGTCAAGCCGATAAAGAATTCGTCGTAAGGGAGGATAATGCTCGACAAAGCGAAATATAAAGCAATCATTCCTCCGAATAGGATGGAAAGCCCAAAAAGAAACGACCAGGACCATTTTTGAATGCCACGTTCTTCATCATATAAAATTCTTTCATGAATTCGCTTGGGTAAGCCTGGGCCGGCTCGTACATAGCCGCTAGTCAGCATAATTAAATCTGCTCCACCGTGAAATAAAGCTCGACCTTCCTCAGGGGTCTCCACACCGCCTGAGGTGATTACTTTCAAATCGGGATGTGACACCTTTAATTGCTTTACTACATTAACTAAGCACTCATTTGCATATTCTGCCTCATGCCAGTGGCTATCTTTAATTTGCCGAGGTGCGTCGATGAAGATTCCACTAATCAGCGATTGATTCACGAGATGCTTGAGTTCATTTTCGTTCACTTTCTCTGCACCAGAGGAGACATAAATCGGCCGACAAGTAGGTGATTCATATGAATAAATTTGCTCGCTTGTTCCAATAAATCCGTCAACATAAGGAGTTAAATGCTGAACGATGAGTGACCACTCTTGGCTGTTCACCTGTGAATCTATCCTTGCAAAAACAGGGACTCGAATGGATAGCCTGGTCAATTTTTGAATGGCCAGTTTCAGTGGGATCTTCTCCGGATGATTAGCAAAGGGGATGTCACCATCTTTTCGCTGTGGTTTGTCATGGTCTGGGGGTACCTGCAAAACGATGGGACCGATTTCAACAAATCCAAAGCCCAACTCCTGGAAGACGCGTAACCCTGATAAGTTCGGATCGATGTGACAGCTTAAACCTATTGGAGAAGGGAATCGCGTGTGGGTAAAATCCTTTTGCATTTCGCGGGGCGGCTTCATATGTCCTAAAAATCCGATTAAACTTCGACCACCTGGAATTGAAGCAATGGCACTCATAGAACGATGAATAAATTCTCGTCCGTTATCGGGCTTTATTTTATCTAATAAGATTTTTTTTAATGGATGATAAGACCAATCTGGCATAAAAAACACCTTCTAACAATTAGTTTAGATAACCGTCCAGTTGCGTTACTCAAATTACTAATTTGTTTTTAACCTCTTATAGTTGGTTATTATATAGTTATGTTAAAATAACTTGTCAGACCTTGAATGTGAGGTGATGACCTTTCAAATTAGTACAAGGTTGTGAATAATTATGAAATTCGGTACTAATAATACTCTTGGTTACAGAGGAAGAGTTATTAGTTTACTGTTTGTCGGGATACTAATCTTATTTATGAGAACTGTGGTTATCCATCAATTCGGGGAAGCACCACATAAGATTCCTATCCCCGCAATCATAGCATTAATTGTAGCCTGGCAAATAGGAAAATTTTATGATAAATCCATCTATTTATCGATGAGAGATTCACTTACGGATTTATATAACCGGCGATATGTAATGGAAAAATTCGTTCAAATGTCTAAGTATGCTACTAAAAAGGACTTGAAAGCAGCGATTTTAATCTCCGACGTCAATGATTTCAAAAAGATAAATGATCAACATGGCCATGACTATGGGGATAGAATATTGGTGGGAATCGCCAATTCATTAAAGAATGCCTTTGACACAAGAGATATTATCGCCAGATGGGGAGGAGATGAATTCCTGATTCTCTCCGTTTTTTCTGATGAGGAAGCAATAAAAATGAAAATACACAACTTCGAAAAGAATACAATGAAGCTATCAAATCAAAAAATAGATGTATCCGTTTCAATTGGGAAAGCGATTTTCCCAACAGATCATACAAATTTAGCGGAACTAATCGCAATAGCAGATGCTAATATGTATGAAATAAAATTAAATTATAAGGAAAAGGGCAACTAAACGTATGTGCTCATGTTATAATGAAGAACTTGTGCAAGTGAATGGAGCTGAAAAAGCCTCCACTTCAATAGAATATGGAGGTGCTAGATAATGAATAAACGATGGACAATCGATAAAATTAAAGAATTTGTTGAGAAAAACTCTGAAAGCAAGCTGCTAACGACAGAGTATCATGGATTTTCGCAAAAGCTTCTTTTTAAATGTTCATGTGGAAGCAATTTTGAGAAAACATTTACAAAATTTAAAAACAATAACCAGCGTAAATGCGACGTTTGCCAACCACCTAAAGCATCCCGCTAACCGATATGAAGTGCCGATTTCTATTTAATAGAGGTCGGCATTTTTTATGAGGTTAGCAATTATTGTTGAATAAAATTTGGATTAATTTTTTGTAACTTTCTATATAAACTTAAGTCTAATGAGTAACAGGATTGACTAAGGGAGGCCAAGATGCGGAGACTTACGATATTGATACTGGCATTTTTCCTCACGGCTTGCGGGGCAGATACTGGAGAAAATGGCGCGGAAAATAAGAAAGGCGTCAATGAAAATAATTCAAGTACAGAAATTCAGGACAAATTCAAACTGGAATTAAAAAGTGAAAAACCTCGGTATATGGTTGGAGAAGAATTGAAAATCACTGCCGAATTAACCTATATGGGCGAGGAAGAAATTGAAATTGGACATGGCGGCTCATGGCTATACTTCAACACAACAAACGTAACGAAAGGGTATCAATTTAAAGGAGCCATGGATCAACCATACATCGTTACACCCATGAAGCCAAATGAGCCAATTATAGTGCAATATCGGTTTTCCGGAGGTACCTATTTTAAAGAAAGCGGGGGTACCCCATATACAGACGAGGAATTTAAACAAATGGCCTCCATGAACTTCCCGCCAGGTGAATACAAAATAGAAGGGATTACAGATTTTCGCATTGACGGTGAGGAGCAAAAGTATGAGCTTGAAGCGGACATCGTTTTTGAAATAGTTGACTAATCTATTCAGGGCGTCTATCCACAATTGGATAAACGCTCTTTTTCTATGGTATATTTTGTAACCTTCATGCTGGAATGTATGTCTATTATAAGAGGTGATTATTTTGAAAAAGCTATTTATTTTCATTGGCTTGACTGGTCTAGTGTTGGTTGGTTGTTCAGACACAAAAAACGAAAAAATTGTAGTTAAAGAAGATAGTGCAATGCTAGAGAAAGAGAATCCTGGGACTATAAAGCTAGAGCTGCTACATAAAGAAGACGTAGACATTTTCAAAAATGCAGTAAAAAATTCTAAAAAAGAGCCAGGTATTGTGAACATGGTCAGTCCGGAGTTTCATTTTTCCATTGATGAGGAATCTTATTTTCTCTGGATTACTAAAGAGACAGGAACCATCATGAATACAAAAGATACGCATACGATTTATACGCTCACAAAAAACTCGGTTAAAGATGTCTATGAGTTTGTTCAAAGTAATCAATCCAATTAATAGAGGAAATGCTCGAAAGGATTTTTTACAATTATGTGGAAATCTATAGAAGTGTTATTTAAGGGGGAGTCACATGGAAATCAGAAAAGCAACTTTGCAGGATAGAAATGAATTGGCAATTTTAATGGGGGAACTTGGCTATCCGACAACGGAAGAGCAAATGATAATTCTGTTTAATCATATTGAATATTTAGAGTAACGAGAGTATAAGGAGGATTTCTATGAATCCTATATTAATAGATATACCCATCAGATTGGAGACTGATAGATTATTTTTACGAGTGCCGAGACCAGGTGACGGAAATGTAGTCAATCATGCAATAAGAGATTCCATTAATGAATTAAAAATGTGGCTGCCGTTTGCCCAGAAAAAACCAACTATTGAAGAAACCGAGCTGAATCTAAGAGAGGCCTATATTCGCTTTCTTAAAAGAGAAAGTATGCGTTATCTTATTTTTCATAAAGAAAGGAATGAATTTATAGGAGTCACAAGCTTTGAAGGGATTGACTGGGATGTCCCTAAAGCTCAGATTGGTTATTGGATTCATACAAAACATAGTGGGAACGGATTTATGATAGAGGCTGTCAATGCACTATCGAACTTAGGTTTAGATCATCTTAAATTTAATCGTATCGAAATTAGATGTGAGTCTACCAATGTAAAAAGCCGCACAATTCCAGAAAGGCTGGGATTTGAATTAGAGGGAACCTTAAAAAATGAAGATTTATCTGCAGATGGAAGACAACTGACAGACACTTGTATTTACTCAAAGATACAAAATAATATGTAAATAATAACTTATGTTCTGTTCAATACAGCAATAAAGTTGAAAAAAAGTTCACCCTGCATACTGGTGCACAGATTGTCGGATGGATACACGAATTTCCTGATATTCTATTGAGGAAAGGAGGTCATGTAATGGATTCGCTTAAGAATATGAATGATGCCATGAAGTATATCGAGGAAAATCTCACGAATGAAATAGACTATAAGGTAGTAGCAAAGCTGGCTCACTGCTCAGAATATCATTTTAAAAGGATGTTTTCTTTCCTTGCGGGTATTCCGCTATCAGAATACATTCGACGTAGACGACTTAGTTTGGCGGCATTGGAGCTTAATGATAGTAGCTTAAAAATTATTGATGTGGCGATTAAATATGGATATAATTCACCAGATTCTTTTGCAAGAGCTTTTCAAAATATCCATGGAATCACACCTTCAGAGGCAAGAAACAATGGCCAGCCATTAAAAGCCTATCCACTAATGACCTTTCAATTATCCATTAGAGGAGGAAATGAAATGAATTATCGAATTGAACAGAAAGAGGCCTTTAATATTGTTGGTCTTATGAAAAGGGTTCCGATTATTTTCGAAGGAGAAAACCCAGAAATTGCGGCAATGTGGAAATCGTTAACGATGGAGAACATAGAACAGCTAAAAAGTCTCTCTAATGTTGAACCTAAAGGGATGATTCAAGCATCCACAAACTTTTCGGATGGACGCATGGACGAAAAAGGTGAGCTTGATCAGTATATAGGTGTTGCAACGACGCAAGAATGTCCTGTTGAGTATTCAAAACTTGAAGTTCCTGCATTAACTTGGGCGGTATTCGAATCCATTGGACCCTTTCCTGGCACGCTTCAGGAAACTTGGGGAAGAATTTACTCAGAGTGGTTCCCATCCTCCAGTTATCAAGTAACGGAAGGACCGGAAATCTTGTCGATTAAAAATAAAGATCTCACTTCACCAACAGTAAAAAGTGAGATATGGATTCCTGTCATGAAAAAGTAGATTTTATAAGAAGTATTCAAAGGGGATATAAAATTGAAACTTGAAACAAGCAGATTGAAAATTATACCTTGTACAAAAGAATCCGTTCAAATTGCATTAAATCAAAACTATAATAATGGACCACATATTTCCAATTATTTGGAGGATTTAGCTAAGGATCCAACTTTACTCTATTGGGGATGTTGGCTTGTTGTTCGTGAATCAGATGATAGAGTGATAGGAGATATTGGATTTAAAGGGATGCCTGATGAGAACCGAATTGTTGAAGTGGGCTACGGTTTTCTGGAAGAAACGTGGAATCAGGGTTATGCAACTGAAGCTGTAGAAGCATTAATCCATTGGGCATTTAATACATCGAAAGTAGAGAAGATAAAAGCAGAAACGCTAAAAGATAATTTGGGATCGATTCGAGTACTGGAAAAGCTCGGTATGCAACGAGTGGGTCAAATAGAAAAAATGATTAATTGGGAATTAGACAAAACGCAATACGCTAAGCGATGGAGTAAGAAATAGCTCCTGGAAACTAAAAAATCTTTGAAAATTCGGCTTTGTGATGTGAGAAGCTTAAAAGCTAAAGGATTATCTGACAATGAACGAACGCCATCAAATACTTTTTAATCAGATAAAGACTTATCGTGAAGACATTCCTCATGTTCTGGACGATGTAATTCCATTGCCTAAGAAAGGAGAGAGAGAAAAAAGATGAATAAAAAACTCTTATTCCTGTTAATAGCTTCCTATCTATTAGCATTTTCAATTAACCTGATGCCTGCCATGAAATACCCTGACTTAGAAATTGGTGTTTTTAATTTAATAGTCTCCATAGTATTTATTTTCTTCTTAACCATTTATGCTAAAACGGGCAGTAAGAATTTCAGGATATTTTCGATGGTCGGGACCATATCAGGCGTGATGGTTTACTTAGGTACATTATTTGAAGGTCGTTCACTCGGCGGCGACTTTTGGGACGTCCTAGCAACTATACAATATCCATTCTATTTTATTTTTACGACACCATTATTTGGCGGGAATCTATTTTTTGAAATTAGCCATGAAACTTACTCATTGGCCTTGTCATTGATTTATGCACTTGTATTCGGTATATTGCTTTATTATGAAAAACAACAAGTTCAAATTGCTTAGTTTAAAGGGAATACTAATAAAGAAATAGCACAAACCGCGAAAAATGGGTTTGTGCTATAGGAATTTTACGGGTTAGTCCCTGATATCAGCGTTGTCATTGGGATCTTTCTTTTTTACTCCAATATATTGAATGTGTTGACCTTCTTTTTGTTGGATCGAGAAGGCATACCCTTGATGATATAGAGACTTTGACAAATCCAAATCAGTATCCTGTGTATAATACCAGCCGCCAAGTGTATCAATGCCGTCTATATCAAAATCGACAAACAAAAGCTTTTCCACATCATCAAGCAACACTTTTGAATCGATAATATATTCAGTTTCTCCTATTTTGC
>DAMDNS010000038.1:0-11029 GCA_032083605.1 Ureibacillus sp. | reverse complement strand
AAATCTCGAATAATTCCTCCGCCCGATCCAGTTAAAACTGCCGCAACGATGACAGCACTAATTGGCAGCTCAAGTGAAACCGCGTAAATCGCTCCCTGAATAGCAAAGGCCGATAAGCCAATTGCATCCGTGAAATTTCCCCAACGGTTCCAATGCTTTATTAAATGATGCGGGACAAGGAAAAATATCGTGATGGCAGCAATGGCGATTTGAAACATCATCTCCTGGCTCCATAATGTTGAAACCGGTAAGCCAATCAATAAGTTTCGAATAGCACCCCCACCAAAGGCCGTCACTATCCCTAATAAATAGACACCAAACAAATCGTACTCTTCTTCCATGGCTACAATTGCACCTGAAATTGCAAAGGCGATGGTACCAATGATACTAAAGACTTCCCATGCCATCAGCATTGCCTCCTTACATGAACATGCAATTTTGAGAATAGCAGTTTAAGAGGATTTCGTAAAGTAATTTTTTATTAAAAATAATAACAATTTGAATTCAGCGATAATTGGGCCGACTCAAACAGCAAAATTCTAAAATAGTTGAAAAGATAACAAGAATTGTTAAGATAAGAAAGGATATTAAATAAGGAATCATAAGACTCGCTGAAGCGATTTGTATAGAACGGAGTAATCATCATGACATTTATATCAACATTAAAGCCAGAAACACTGGAGCTAGCCAATAAAGTAGAAGAGAAAATTAAGCCCATACATGCTCAAGTAGACAAAAATGCATTTTTCAATCAGCAAAAAGTGCTGGCAGCTTTTCGCAAGAATCAGGTAAGTGACTTTCATTTGCATCCATCCAGTGGATACGGCTACGACGACGAGGGACGCGATAATTTAGAACGTGTGTATGCGCAAGTGTTTGGAGCTGAAGCAGCAATCGTACGTGCTCAAATCATTTCTGGAACTCACGCCATTACGTTAAGTTTATTCGGCGTATTAAGACCTGGTGACGAACTTGTATATATCACAGGCAAACCATATGACACGCTTCAATCAATTGTAGATGGTGGAGAAAAAGATACAGGGTCTTTAAAGGATTTCGGTATCGGCTACTCACATGTCGATTTAATCGATGATCGTGACATTGACTGGGAAGGGGTTCGAGCTTCCATCAATGAAAACACGAAAATGGTAGCGATTCAACGTTCAAAAGGATATGCAACACGTCCTTCCTATACAATTGAAGAAATTCAGGAAATGTGTAAAAAAGTGCGCGAAATTAAATCGGATGTCATCATTTTTGTAGATAATTGCTACGGAGAATTTGTGGAAGCCATGGAGCCAACAGAAGTAGGAGCCGACCTAATGGCAGGTTCATTAATTAAAAATCCCGGCGGGGGCTTAGCAAAAATCGGGGGATACATTGCAGGACGTGCCGATTTAGTTGAAAAATGTGCTTACCGCATGACGTCACCTGGAATCGGGGCAGAGGCTGGAGCTTCCCTGAATACATTAGCAGACTTCTACCAAGGCTTCTTCTTAGCACCTCACGTGGTGGCGCAAAGTCTGAAAGGAGCAATTTTCACTTCGGCAATGTTAGAAGAAGTCGGGATGACAACGTATCCACATTACAGCGATAAGCGAACAGATTTAATTCAATCTGTTTCGTTCCAAACGGCTGAACAAATGATTGCTTTCTGTCAGGAAGTCCAGGCGGCTTCACCTGTGAATGCACATTTTGCACCGGAGCCTGCCTATATGCCGGGCTATGAAGATGACGTGATTATGGCAGCGGGTACTTTTGTTCAAGGCTCGAGTATTGAGTTAACAGCTGACGGCCCGATTCGCCCACCATACACAGCGTTTATTCAAGGCGGCTTAACCTACGAGCATGTTAAATACGCGATTTGTAGTGCTGTTCAGAAATTGAGATAGTTGTAGTAAAGTGCATTTGGCAGCGGCTCAGAATATTAAACTGGGTCGTTGTTTTTTTATGTGCCAGGGAAGGAGGCGGAGGAGTTTATCCGCCAAAATTGGGACGATATCCGCCAATCCAGCCACTTCGAAAACCCCCCCTAATTAATCATTCACTCGAACCCCCTCAAGCACTTACAAATCTCATAAAAAAGAAATCCTAAAAAACTACCAACACAAACAAAAATTTATTAATAACATATACTGATTAAAAATATAGTGTAAGTATATCTTCTAAAAGATTGGGGTTTGGTATGGGGCATTATCGAAGGAATAGAAATTACGACCTCATCATTTTTTATTTTATGGGTATGTGGATTTTAAGTGTGATTGGGCTCTTGGTGGCCTTGCTGTTGCCGATTTCCGTGGTGGTTATTCTAGCGCTTCTTGGACTTGGTTTGGCTGTGGTTACATTCATGTGGCGTATAGGAAGTGTGTTGATTTTCCTTATTCCGATATTATTTGGGGTACTGCATTTTTTATTGATCATCATCTTAATCGACTGGCTTGGTGCGGCTTTAATCATTTCGGTATTTATAGGCACGATTCTCATTTTCCTTACGATTGCATTCCTAGGTATTAAACTTATTGAGTATAGCATTTCAGAGGCATTAATGTACGCGTTTACGATTTTGATCGTCTTTGTTGTCTTTGCATTTATTTATATCTTCATCCCTGTGAGCAGCCCGTTCTTCCTTGTAGTGGCCGGAATTTTTGTGTTAGCATTCGCACTTTATACGGTGTATGAATTGGATTGTATACGCAATGAATTTATTCGTGAAAATGAAGTTCTATTTTTCGCACTGAGATTATATTTAAATCTTGCATTTATAGTAATCAACATCCTTGTGTCAAATAAGAAAAGAAGGTAGTAGCCGACTGAAATGAACCAAAAAATGAATACTCATATGTGCTGCAGATTGCATGGGGATAACCGATACAGTCTGCAGCTTTTTAATTGTCTGTAAAATGAATTATTTGAATTTGTTTTCGTTATATAACATTGAAACTCCTATTTGTGACAGTAAACGTGAGGAATTATCAATTTTTAGACAAATGATGTCATAATAAAAAGAATTATAAAACTATTGAAAAAGTTATCGTTAGGGGCTATTCTTTTATCAATACATATTTTATTATCCTTCCCCTTTATGTTAGTTTTTCTTACGCAAGATTGACATTCTATCTAACTGGGAGTAAGATAGTCATAAGGGAGGTGGATTAAATGGGTAGTGATAGAAGATCAAGTGAATTGAGAAGATCCATGCCGCTTTTACCAATCAGTACGGTTATGCAACTAACTGAACTATCAGCGCGCCAAATTCGCTATTATGAAGAACATGATTTAATTCAGCCGCACCGTACGGAAGGTAATAGAAGAATGTTTTCCTTAAATGACGTAGATTTGCTTCTAGATATTAAAGATATGCTGGAGCAAGGTGTGAACATGGCAGGAATTAAAAAAGTATTTGATATGAAAAATAATCCTGCAGTACAAGCAGCTAAAGCAAAAGAAGAAATTTCTGATGCAGAATTGAGACGTATTTTACGTGAAGAGATGGTCAATAATGGACGCCATCAAAAAACGTCATTGCGACAAGGGGATTTATCGCGTTTTTATCAATAAGACGCGTAAATTATAAATAAAAATGGTAAATGAACAAATTGTCATTTGCTAATAGGGAAAAGTAGGAGTGTGGAATGCTGTGGGTAAATACACAAAAGACGATATTAAACGTCTAGTTCAAGAAAAAGAAGTAAAATATATTCGATTACAATTTACAGACATTTTAGGGACTATTAAAAACGTAGAAATTCCAGTAAGTCAATTAGACAAAGCATTAGATAATAAAATGATGTTTGATGGTTCTTCTATTGAAGGTTTTGTTCGTATCGAAGAATCTGATATGTACTTATATCCAGACCTTGACACATTCATGGTATTCCCATGGACTACTGACAATGGTAAAGTTGCACGTTTCATCTGCGACATTTACACACCTGAAGGTAAACCATTCGAAGGTGATCCACGTAACAACTTAAAACGCGTATTGAAAAATATGGAAGAGTTAGGTTTCACTCATTTCAACCTTGGGCCAGAGCCAGAGTTCTTCTTATTCAAATTAGATCAAAAAGGCGAACCAACTCTAGAAGTTAACGATAATGGTGGATACTTTGACTTAGCGCCAACTGACCTTGGTGAAAACTGCCGTCGTGATATCGTGCTTGAGCTTGAAGAAATGGGCTTTGAAATTGAAGCATCTCACCATGAGGTAGCTCCAGGTCAACACGAAATCGACTTCAAATATGCAAGTGCAATTGAAGCGTGTGACTACATCCAAACGTTCAAATTAGTTGTTAAAACAATCGCTCGCAAACATGGTTTACATGCGACATTCATGCCGAAACCATTATTTGGCATCAATGGTTCAGGGATGCACTGTAACGTTTCTTTATTCAAAGGAAAAGAAAATGCATTCTATGATCCAAACGCAGAAATCGGGTTATCTCAAACAGCAATGCAATTTATGGCGGGTATCCTAGAGCACGTTCAAGGATTTACAGCGATTACAAATCCAACTGTAAACTCATACAAACGTTTAGTACCTGGTTATGAAGCGCCATGTTACGTAGCTTGGTCAGCTCAAAACCGTTCACCATTAATTCGTATCCCAGCATCTCGTGGATTATCAACTCGTGTTGAGATTCGTTCCGTAGATCCAGCTGCGAACCCATATTTAGCATTAGCAGTTATTTTAGAATCTGGTTTAGAGGGAATTCGCCAAGGATTGACTCCTCCAGCAGCTGTTAACCGTAATATCTATGTGATGAACGAAGAAGAACGCAAAGCAAACGGTATCGATAACTTACCAGCTTCACTTGACGCTGCACTTGTTGCACTATCAAATGACGAAGTTGTAAAAAATGCATTAGGTCAACATATCTATGCAAACTTCAAAGAAGCAAAAGAAATCGAATTCGATATGTTCCGTACAGCTGTTCACCCATGGGAACGCGAACAATACATGAAAATGTACTAATATTTAAAGGGCCTGGCACAATTTGTGTCAGGTTTTTTTGCGTAGAGATTTTTCAGATATAGCAATAAATCATTCGTTTTCTAATATCTAGGTATAGGGAAAAGTTTGCGAAGGAAAGTTAAATAGAGTTAAATACTCCTCTATATACCATTAGAATAAACAAAATCCCTGTCGATATATTAATTGAAATGGTTAGAAAAATCTGTCTAATCATTATTATATTGACCTATGGGGGACAACAATGAAAAAACATACTATTACAGGTTTAGTATTAACGGCCACTCTATTGGCAAGTCCAATGGTATCAACTAAAGGGTATGCAGCAAGTAATGGATTTACGGATATAAATAATTCTTATGCGAAGGAAGCAATTTTAGAGTTAGCCGAGAAAGGCATCGTTCTTGGTGTAGGAGAGAGTCGTTTTAATCCGACAGGCGCGTTAACGCGTCAGGATTTTGCAATCGTTTTAGCGAGAGCGTTGAATCTTGATGTGTCAAACGTACCAGAAAAACCGACATTCTCTGATGTTTCAAAAGATAGCTATGCTTATAAATACGTAGAAGCAGCTGCAAAAGCTGGATTTATCAAAGGTGAAGGCAATGGGAAATACGGTGGAGAGAAAATGCTGTCTCGTCAAGATATGGCCACGATGTTTGTAAGAGCATTGGGTGTAGATGCATCTGGGTATGCTAGTAAACTTACTTTCAAGGATGCATCAGGGATTGCGGAATACGCGAAGGATGCTGTAGGCTTCACGTTAAATGCAGGCTTAATCAAAGGAATCGGAAACAATACGTTCAATCCAAAAGGGGTAGCTAGTAGACAAGACATTGCATTGGTAACTTCAAAATTTTTAGTGGCAAAAGAGGAATTGGTAAAGCCGGTAGAAACGCCAGATCCAAATCCGGTCCCTGACCAAGAAACACCAGGCGGCATTATAACAACTCCTGCGGAAGGTGATTTGTTGCCAAAAGTTTCATTCATCTTAAATGCATTTTTAGCAGAAAAAAACGGCAGTTATGATAAGTGGAATGAAATCACTGTAGAAAAATTCAATGATTTAGGAATCAATCAGATAACAGAAGATAATTTAGCAGATGCAATTGGAATTTATGCTTTTTATTTTTATCAAGTAGAGGATCAATATGAAAATTTTGAACAGCTTCTTGCGAATGAAGAAATGGCTAGTGAAGTTGTAGAAATGATGAAATTAATGGTTTCTTCCGATAATTCTTTCTCTATTTTGATCGAGAAAATTAATATGATTAAAACAGCTTTAGTAGATGATAATTGGACAGCGATAGATGGATTGGAGAACCAAAATGAAGATGTAAAAAATACTTTAAAGAGTGCTTACATCTCTAATGGCAATACAATCTCGACTTTACAAATTGTAGAGATACTATATTTTGCTTCATTAGAAAATAGTAGCGAAATGCCAGTAGACCCAGAAGGTGGTGTGGTTGCACCGATAGATGAAACGCCATCAACAGAACAACCAGCTGGAGATCAAGCAGCGGTACCAGCAACAATTCAAAACTTCACTGCAACAAACGCGGCAGGTAGAAATATAGACTTTAGCTGGGATAGCTTCTCCGAAAACAGCGGATATTATATGACATGGAAAACTCCTGATAATAATAATGGGACAGTGGATTATTCGAACCCGGGTGTAAATGATACTTCATTGACTTGGCTAGCTGAAAGTAAACTAGCTGACGCTGCTAGTGTTACTTTTACTATTATACCTATTACTTCAGAAGGAATTCTTCACTCTGCTAAAGCTGAATACACTTTAGTATTCGATGCAAATTAGATTAAAAGCGAAAAATTTGATTAGCCTCACCATTGTTGGTGGGGCTATTCTTATTTATTTATCTTCAAATACTAAAATCCACCTCCCGAAAGTAAGGGGAGGTGGCAATGTTTACTCTTCAGATTTTATCCATGTCAAGACATTATCAATTTCTGTAATCATGGCACCGTTTTCTTTATCGAAGATTTGTATTAACACACGGGATAATTCCTCGTAGCTTTCGTGTGGCTGCAGCTTTAGTAATACATATACTTCCGAATCGGTATGCTTTTCAAACGTCATTGTCGATTTTTCAATTTCCGGCTCTCCATACCCCATAGATTGAATTGCTTCTGCACGTTCTTCAAAAGTATAGTTTTCGGTTGTTGAAAAAGCCGTGTTTAGCTCTTCTTGGGCAATTTTGTTAGCAGCATTTATTTCTTCCTCGGAAAACGTCACGCTTTTATCTGCAACATCGTAAATAATGGTTAAAGCTCCACCAATCAGTATCAGGATAATAATCGAAATCGCAATAATTTTAGTTGTGGAAGCACCTTGCTGGTTGAGTATTTTCATCCATACACCTTCTTAATTCGATTGTGAATCACTTATTCCCATATAATGTACTTGAATGGAGTGGAAAAGACCATAGAGTTACTAGAATTGACAATGTTTCTGGGAACGATTTGTTACATTTTTGGCTCTTCACTATAAGTTGGGGATGACATTCTGAATTGTTACGGTGATGAACCACTTATTAACTCGAAAAACGTAAAAATGGGGGATTTTTCTATAAATAGCTGGAAAAATTACCTTTATTTACCCCGAAACAAACTGTATTCTGCAAATAAGCGGAGACATTCCGCTTATTTAGAAAATGAAATAAAAGAAGGCTTAAATAACCGGAAGAATTCCGACTATTGACTCGAAAAACGTGAAAAAAGGGGATTTTCCTACGAATACCCGGAAAAATTACCCCTATTTCCCCTGAAATGAGCTGCAATCTGCAAATAATCGGAAAAACTCCGCTTAGAAAATGGAAGGCTCTTCACCAGCAGTTAAGAATGATAAACTAAATTGACTATTTTTAGATTGCAGTGAAGGCGAGGACTCCTGCGGGAAGAGCATGAGTAAGAGAACCCAACAACCGATCGTAGTGAAAGTCTCGAGACTCATGCCATGCCCGTACAAGGCATTCCCCTTAGCAAAAATCACCCCCATGTTACGGTGATGAACCATATTTTTGGCTGCAGGGCCAAAACCTGCTACCTGCTGAAAGCCATTTTAATGCGAGCGATCAATTACCTCGGGGTCATTAATTTCCGTGATGAATTCCTCTTCCTTATCCCGTTTGAAATTTGTGTACTCGGAGATTAAGTTTTGATCATAAATTACGGTTAATCGCGAATTCCTTTGGGGAATGCTTGGTGTATTGGGATTTCGGTCATGATCATATAACAGTGCTTGCGCGGCACCTGATTCGAAAGAGTTATTCCTGGAGCTTCCCCGAACAGCCGTCAAAATTAATCGATTGGCTGAAATTCCACCCTGTAGCTGAATATGTGAACCTACTCCATACATAAGCATGTTGGATTTCGTATAGAAAAAGCCTTTTATCACACTGGGTATATCACTATCCACGGAAATATTCGCAATATTAATCTCCCCCGTGGCAAAAATAATCAAAGTACTGTTATCTGTAATCCCGTTCAGGGTGCTTTCGCGAATCGTTACGTTTCCATCTACGTAAATCAATGCATCGGTTCGCAGGTTTGTATTCGTGATGGATAAATCACCATAAACATAATAGGTTCCTGATAAATCAATTCTTCTATTGCCGATTGTTGAAGCACCATTGATGGTAAGGCTGCTTTTACTCATGGTTTTTTCATACTTTAAACAAATGAACAAAAAATAGCTTACACATTTGTCAGTCTCTCCAGCAATAAGTGTTTCATAATTCTTAGCGAACCGACTTGTTTCATGGTTCGTGGTTGTGATGTTCAAGGAAGTGTATTTTTTATTTACTCCTGTGCTTGCTTTCCCTAATATTGTTCCGCTAATATCCAACGTATCATCAGACAGATCCTTGGTTACAACATTGAGTTGAGGACTATTGAAAAATTCCGCAGAAATAGTAGGGGACGCGTTAGGTGTAATCGGGCTGAGTCTTGTATAGTTGGCCGTGCTGTTTAATCGAGTACCGGCAATGTGGTCGTCATAGGATGGTTTATTATTCGTTTTCAAAACATAAACATAATTTTGCTCGTTCAAAATCAATTTAGGGGTAACGCTATTGGCAGCCTGTCGAATCCTTGTGGTTACGCTATCCTCCCATTTAGCCGTTGTGCCCGAAAACCAGGTAGCTTGTTTGGATAAAATAATATTCCCATCGGATTTGATATCTCCCTGCACCTCAACACCGCCATGTAAATAAAGATTTCCACCATTATTTGTAGAAATCGCATATCTTAGCTGGTCTGGAACTGCATCTGTTCCTACCATCACTTGCGCGGTTGTTACACTTTCCTTCCCATCGACAATTCCGGTACTGCGTATGTTAATAATCCTTTTTAGGTCCTGAGCTTCATTGTTTTCGTTCAAGACTCGCTGGATATTATTCGTTTCGATACAAACTCTGGTTTGTCCCGTTTCGCTTGGAATTTCAACCCCGCCAAGCGCACAGCTATACTTGCTGTTTTGGACAATTTGATTCAGTTTGTTTTGAAAATCAGCGCGGCCTACTGTTCCTGTCTTGACGTAATCCTCTAATTCCTTTTGTATTGATGACGTCAGGAAGTCGATCCCTTTATCCGAAATATCGATTGCCTGTGTACGGTCTTCACGGATTTGGTTTTTTAAAATGCTATTAGTCGTAAGTGTAAGGAGGCTTAGTCCTAAAATAGAAAAGATAACGAGTACAGTTAAGGATAATAATAATGAATAACCTTTTTCACACTTCGTTATATTCATAGAAATCCTACTTCCTAATCTAAGTTGTTAAAACGGTTGGACTTCATTGATAAATTCAATCTCCTTTAGGGTGTTTCGACTTTTGTACTGAAGTACTAACGTGATTCTGTAAGTATCGGTTTTGTCCGGATCACCGTTTATTCTTGATGTATTCTGAATCGTAATATTCTTCTGATTGGCAACCTCGTATATATCATCCTGTAAATATAATCTGGTTTTACCGGCAGTTGTCAGAAACCCGATTGGTTTTAATGTATTTTTGCAAGTGGTATCTAAAATAAGGCTCCCGCCGGTATCGCGCTTGCAGAGGGAAGGGTTACTTGTCACATTTAAATAACTATTTTCATTATCTGTAATATTTTGAACAATATGCGCTTCTTTTGTTTGGTAGAGAGCTTTGATCAGCCGACTGACAATAATGTCAGCTTCATCTCGAATATTGTTCTCAACGCGGATAGCCTCGGTAGTTTCAGTACTTTGAACAATTAGCGTAATTGTAAAAATGGAAATAAACGACATTAAGATAAGGACTGCCAATAATTCAACTAATGTAATTCCACGTTCATCAAGCCTTTTTTTACTCAATCGACACATACCCTTCAGATGAACCAGTTGTTTTCCCGTTTGGTGAAGTAACCGTTACGACCACTTTAATGAGGTTTAAATCCCTCTCGGAATAACTGGCATTCTTTTCAGCTGTTGTTTTTTGCGAAGCTCTATACGACACCGTATAGGTTTGCCCATTCAAATCAATTTCAAGTGGGGGATTCTTTAATTTTTTGTTAGTCTGGGTGTTATCAACAAAATAGCTTTGAATATCCGTTCTTTTCGTATAAGTATTGGCCCGAACCCTTGCCAGCAATGCATCAGCCAAATTAATCGTCACCAGCTTCTCCGTGTTCGTTGCAGCCGTTTTGTTGGATTGGATAAATACCTGAGAAAAGCTTAGCAAAATAATGGTGATGATGATGATCGAAACTACTACTTCTATTAGGGTGAAGCCTTTGGGGTTTTGGATATATTTTTTCATGGTTAGACATCTCCAGGTGAATGTAAGATTAGTATTTGAGACTTCCAAGTAGAAAATTCGTGGAAAAGATAAAAATTACTTTATCGTTGAAATAAAAAATCACGAGAAAACAAGCTAATTGTAGTGAATGCCACAATGCTTCACATTTTCTAGGACTTACAAGGTGCAGAAGTAGAGAATAAAAAAATGCCCAAGACCAGTATGTCCTAAGCATTTTTATACATTTATTTTGATGGTAAATGATAATATATTCTTTTTT
>DAMDNS010000037.1:0-11039 GCA_032083605.1 Ureibacillus sp. | reverse complement strand
ATAAGTAATAGAAGGGAGTGTTAATAATGCCAGAGTCTACCTGGAAGATTCATGAAATTCGCAAACAAGTAGCTGTAATTGATGGTGAGATTGCGCCATCAATGGTTTTAAAAAATGCTCGCTTTCTACATAGTGTGCTAAAGAAATGGTTAGTAGGGAACATTTGGATATTAAAAGATCGAATCGTCTATGTAGGACAAGAAATGCCTGCTGCGAATCTCACTCATACAGAAGTCATCGATTTGGAAGGGAAAGTAGTCGTTCCGGGATACATTGAACCACATGTGCATCCAACTCAACTATACAACCCGCATTCTTTTGCAGATTTTGCTGCCCAAACAGGTACAACCACATTCATCTCAGATAATATGACATTCGCCCTTTCATTACCAAATCAGAAAGCGTTTACAATTATGGATCAATTAAAAAAATTGCCATTTTCATTTTACTGGTGGTCCAGATTCGATGCACAAACAGAACTGCAAAATGAAGATGAAATTTTTACAAATAAATCCGTTTTAGAATGGCTGGGACGAGATGATGTATTACTTGGCGGCGAGTTAACGGGGTGGCCTCGTTTAGTTCGTGGAGACGATTTAATGCTTCACTGGATTCAAGCAACCAAGTTAAAAGGGAAAAAGGTTGAAGGACACTTTCCAGGGGCGTCCGAAAAAACGCTTGCTCGCATGAAGCTTTTTGGGGCTGACAGTGATCATGAAGCAATGACCGTTGAGGAAGTAGAAAGAAGAATTCTGCACGGGATGGATGTAACGCTTAGACATTCTTCAATTCGCCCGGATTTACCGCAGCTATTAAAAGGGATATTAGAGAAAGAACTCGATATTTTCGACCATTTAATGATGACAACAGACGGTTCGACTCCTGCTTTCCATGAAGATGGCGTGATGGACAAATGTATCCGCATTGCAATAGAAGAGGGTGTTTCGCCAATTGATGCCTACAATATGGCATCATACAATATTGCTCGTTATTACAATAAATCACATTTACATGGTCTGATAGCAACTGGGCGTTTTGCTACGTTGAATATTCTGAAAAATGAATCGACGCCAAATCCCGAGTCGGTGTTAGCTAAAGGAATCTGGCTAAAGCGGGATGATAAAAAAGTAACTGCGCTTCCAAAAATAAGCTGGGATAATTTCGGGGAATTTACTATTCCTTTTGAAGTATCAGATGACGATTTTCAATTTTCAATGCCGATTGGAATTCATCTGACAAACGAGGTTATAACAAAGCCATATTCTATTAATCTTCAATTTAGTAAAAAAGAGCTTCCGCTTGGCAAGGATGAAAGCTATTTAATGTTGATAGACCGGAAAGGGAAATGGCGAGTTAATACTATGCTTAAAGGGTTTGATACGCATATAAAAGGATTTGCAACTTCATACTCTAGTACTGGAGATATAATTTTAATAGGAAAAAGCATAGAAGATATGAAGTTTGCATTTAATGAATTAAAGAGAATGAAAGGTGGAATTGTTCTTGCAGAAAATCAACAAGTAGTTGCATCCATTCCTCTTAAGTTAAATGGGAAGCTATTTGATGGGGATGTCGAAGAGTTGATCAATTATGAAAAACAACTGACAAACGCTTTAAAAGCTAGGGGATATAGCCACAACGATGCAATCTATACCTTGTTCTTTCTACAATCCACACATTTACCATACATTCGTATCACTCCACAAGGTATCTATGATGTCATGAAAAAGAAAGTGATGTTGCCTGCTGTGATGCGCTAAAGGAGCGAGTTATATGCGTACAAAACAACTTCTTACAGCATTAGCCCTTGCAAGTTTATTGGTTGGTTGCAGTGACAAGGAAGACGTAGAAGGAGAAAAAGGTGAAGAAAGTATCCCTGTAACAGAAGAGGTTTTGCTACCCTATGTAACACCATTTACTGGTGAAGGTGTAGTAAATAAGGTAACAAGCAGACCGATTATCGCAACAATCAATAATCATCCGGCTGCACGTCCACAATCAGGGATTGCTTCTGCCGACGTCATTTATGAGATGCTGGCAGAAGGGGATGTTACCAGATTCCTGGCATTATACCAATCTGAAATTCCAGATAGTATTGGGCCAATCCGAAGTGCACGGGATTACTTTATCGAGTTGGCAGCAGGACTGGATGCCTTTTATATTGCGCATGGATATAGTCCCGAAGCCCAACAATTACTAGCAAATGGAGTTGTGGATAATGTAAATGGCATGCAATATGACGGAATTCTATTTGAACGTTCTTCCGATCGTGTCGCACCGCATAATTCCTACTTTCCAGGTGAAAATCTAGAAGTTGCCGCTGAGAAAGTGAGCGCTTCACTTCTTTATCAGAAAAAAGTGTCGTATACTTATTATAATGAGGATGAAAATGTTAAAATAGGAACTGAGGCTGGATCAGTAGCTATTACTTATAGCCATAATGATTCATTTAATAGCCTATATACTTATGATGAAAACAGCGATGCTTATACTCGACAATCCGGCAATGATGTGACAATCGATGAATTGACGAATCAACCTATCGAAATTTCGAATGTATTATTTTTTGAAATGAAGCATTCCGTTATAGATAGCGAAGGGCGTCGAGAGATTGATTTAACTTCTGGTGGTACGGCTTTTGTGTTCCAAAACGGCATTATGCGTGAGGTGCGCTGGGAAAATATAGATGGCGTATTAAAAGCACTAGAAGAAGATGGCAGTGAAGTGAAATTAGTTCCTGGAAAAACATGGGTGCACTTTGTCCCAACAAATCCAGGAATTACTGAATCGGTAAAATATTCGTAGCAAATGCGAAAGGATGAATGATAAATGCAGATCGATAAAATTCGTGGACACCAAACGGATCAATTATTTAAAGCTGTATTAGAGTTAAAAGACATAGAAGAATGCTATAAGTTTTTTGACGACTTATGTACAATTAGCGAGATTCAATCGCTTGCGCAACGTTTTGAAGTAGCTCATCTATTGCGTCTAAAGAAAACGTATGAATCCATCAAAAAAGAAACGGGTGCATCCACTGCAACGATTTCACGTGTACGACGCTGTTTTGATTATGGAAACGACACTTACGATGAAATGTTGGGTCGTCTTTATCCAGACGAAAAACCGTTCCAGGCTTCAAAATAATAAGCTATCAACTAAAAATAGGCTGTTTAGTTAGTCGAAAGAACAAGACTTGCTAAACGGCCTATTATTTTTTATCCACAAATTATTGGATGCTTTTACTACATGAAAGTCTATTCATGAAATAGAGTTAGAAGAATGAAAACTTTTTCGATTTAGGGGAGTTTACGATATACTTGTAAACGAATATAGATAAAAAACACACAAAATTTAAGAGTTGAATAGGTGGGACGTGACCGATGGATTATAGAAATTGGCGACATGTGTTCAAAATTGACCCAGCAAAGGAAATTTCAGATGAAGCACTAGAAAAAGTATGTGAATCTGGTACAGATGTGATTTTGGTTGGGGGAACAGATGATGTAACAATCGATAATGTGATCGAGATTTTACTGCGTGTAAGACGTTTTTCAGTACCGGTCGCATTGGAAATCTCTAATGTAGAGGCAATTTTGGGGGGATTTGACTATTATTTTATCCCAAGTGTGTTAAACAGCCGTGATACGAAATGGGTAAAGGATTTGCATCATGAAGCCATTAAAGAGTATGGTGATGTTTTAGTTTGGGACGAGCTGGTAGCTGAAGGGTACTGTGTGCTGAATCCGGATTGCAAGGTTGCCCAGGCGACGGATGCAAAAACAGATTTATCAAAAGAGGATGTCATTGCATATGCGCGTCTAGCTGAAAATTACTTTAAATTGCCGATTTTTTATATAGAGTATAGCGGAGCCTATGGCGATAAGGAAATCATTGCTTCTGTTAAAGAGGTTTTAAATGAGACACGCCTTTTCTATGGTGGAGGGATTACAGGTCCGGAGCAAGCTGCCGAAATGGCACGTCTTGCAGATACAGTAGTCGTAGGAAACATTATTTATGATGATTTAAAACAAGCGTTAAAAACAGTCGAGGCTGTTAAAAGCGTCACAATATAAATTCACAAGTACAAAATAATTCGTTATAATGAAAATAGAACAAATGTTTGTATAAAGGCGGTGCATCATGGAACAAATAACGAAAAACTTACTAAATGGCATGAACCCACAGCAGGCAGAAGCAGTGAAAACAACAGATGGACCACTCTTGATCATGGCGGGGGCCGGCTCTGGGAAAACAAGAGTATTAACGCATCGGATTGCATATTTAGTGGTGGAAAAGGAAGTTTATCCTTCTAAAATTCTAGCCATCACATTTACAAATAAAGCAGCACGTGAGATGCGTGAACGTATAGATAACCTTCTTGGAAACGGTACAACGGAAAGCATGTGGGTATCTACCTTCCACTCAATGTGTGTGAGAATCCTAAGACGCAATATCGATCGAATTGGTATTTCAAAAAATTTCTCGATCTTAGACTCTAGCGATCAATTATCTGTTGTGAAAAATGTTTTAAAAGAGTTGAACATTGACTCGAAGCGTTTTGAACCGAGAGCTATTTTAAATGCCATCAGCTCAGCAAAAAATGAATGTATTACTGCGGATATGTATAAAGCGAATAGTAATCCAAGCAATCCATACGAAAAGGTAATCTCTCAAGTATACGAAGGGTACGAAAAAAGACTTCGCCGCAACCAATCCTTGGACTTTGATGATTTAATCATGACAACGATCACACTGTTTGAGCGTGTGCCTGAGGTATTGGAATTTTATCAAAATAAATTCCAATATATACATGTCGATGAGTACCAGGATACCAACCACTCTCAATACAAGCTTGTTCAGCTCCTGGCCAAGAAATTTAAAAACATTTGTGTTGTAGGGGATTCCGACCAATCCATCTATCGCTGGCGCGGTGCAGATATCGGCAATATCCTATCCTTTGAAAAAGATTATCCAAATGCCAAGGCCATTCTTCTGGAGCAAAATTATCGTTCTACCAAACGAATCCTGCAAGCGGCAAATGATGTAATCGAGAATAATGAAAGCCGTTATCCGAAAAAATTACGTACCGAAAATTTAGATGGTGAAAAGCTTGTTCTCTATAAAGCCTCAAATGAGCAGGATGAAGCACAATTTGTTGTCCAAACGATTCAGAAACTCATGGAAAAGGAAAATCGTACACTAGATGATTTTGCTATCCTGTATCGTACAAATGCTCAGTCTCGCGTGATGGAGGAAGTGCTCGTAAAATCGAATATGACCTATCAAATCGTGGGTGGTACAAAGTTCTATGACCGCAAGGAAATTAAGGACTTATTAGCATATTTACGTTTAATCTCAAACAATGATGATGATCTATCGTTAGCGCGAATTATTAATGAGCCAAAACGAAGCATCGGAGCGACTTCCTTTGAAAAAATCGCCTCTTACGCAATCCAGCAAGACCGTTCCATTTTCGATGCCATGAAAGAGGTTTTGTTCATGGGGCTAACAGGAAGAGCAGCAAGCAATGTTGAAAAGTTCCACCAGTTGATTGAAGACTTTACTAAAATGCAGGATTACTTGTCTGTAACAGAGCTTGTTGAACAAGTAATCGAAAAGTCTGGTTACCGAGCAATGCTGGAAAATGAGAAAACAATCGAAGCTGAAAGTCGTTTAGAAAACATTGAAGAGTTCCTTTCTGTTACTAAAGCTTTTGAGGAACGCAGTGAGGACAAATCGCTGATCGCCTTCTTAACAGATTTAAGCTTAGTGGCAGACATTGATTCATTAGATAAAGAAGATACTTCCAAGGGAAGCATTATTCTAATGACAATGCACTCTGCAAAAGGATTGGAATTCCCGGTTGTCTTTATTATCGGGATGGAGGAAAATATCTTCCCGCATTCGCGTTCACTGGATGATGCGGCTGAAATGGAAGAGGAGCGTCGTCTAGCTTATGTGGGTATTACTCGTGCAGAGCAAAGGCTTTATCTAACATGTGCTGGCTCTCGTACGCTTTATGGACGTTCAAGCTTTAATATGCCATCTCGATTCCTGCAAGAGATTTCTGATGATATTATCGAGCAAATCTCGAAATCAGGGAATCGATTTGATGCAGATGAATTGCCATTTGGCGGAGGTCGAGGCAGAGCTCAAAGTCAAAGACGCCGAACAATTGGAGATATCCAAACGAAGTCTCAAATTGCAAACCTGCAATCTACAGGCGGTAACCAAATGGAATGGAGAGCCGGAGACAAAGCGGTCCATGGCAAATGGGGAACTGGTACGGTTGTAAGTGTAAAAGGTGAAGGGGACGGACTGGAACTGGACATCGCATTCCCTAATGTTGGGATTAAGCGCTTATTAGCTAAATTTGCACCTATAACAAAAGGGTGATTCCGTTTTAAACTAACTGAATGTATTTTAGAGTATGGATTTAATGATGGAGGAATAACATGAACGAAATTGAAAACCGAGTTGCCGAGCTAAATAAACTACTTCATGAGTATGGGCATGCCTACCATGTGCTGGATAAGCCATTGGTGCCAGATGCTGTCTATGATCAGCTTTTGCATGAATTAATCACTCTTGAAAAAGCGCATCCATCATTAATATATCCCGATTCTCCTACAGGACGTGTCGGGGGCGCTCCTCTTCAAGGATTTAAAAAGGTTACTCATACGTATCCAATGCTAAGCCTATCGAACGCTTTTGGTGAAGAGGACTTAAGAGATTTCGACCGCAAAATTCGACAAGCAATTGGGGATGACTTTTCATATGTCTGCGAATTGAAAATTGACGGACTTGCCATATCGTTGCGCTATGAAAATGGCATTTTTGTTCAAGGTGCTACGCGTGGGGATGGGACTGTTGGTGAAGACATTACGGCAAACTTGCGAACAATTCGTGCCATTCCTCTTCGTTTAAAGGAGCCTGTAACAATCGAAGTGCGCGGTGAAGCCTATATGCCGAAAAAATCATTTGAAGCATTAAATCAAGCACGCAGCGAAAAAGGTGAAGAGCTTTTTGCCAACCCGCGTAACGCGGCTGCTGGTTCACTTCGTCAACTGGATCCAAGAATTGCCGCAAGCCGGAATCTTTCTACATTTATTTACGCAATCGGTGGAGACGGAGAAGCCTATGGGATCGATTCACATGCAGAAATGCTTGATTATTTAGCGACGCTAGGTTTCCCATCAAATAAAGAGCGTGAGTTTTGTGAAACTATTGAAGACGTATTAGCGTTCATAAATAAGTGGACAGAAAATCGTCCGAATTTACCTTATGAGATTGATGGAATCGTAGTAAAAGTAAATCGCTATGCTCATCAGGATGAGCTTGGATTTACAGCAAAGAGTCCTCGTTGGGCCATTGCATACAAATTCCCGGCTGAAGAGGTTGTTACAAAAATCGTTGATGTCGAGTTAACAGTAGGACGTACTGGAGTGATTACTCCCACAGCCATTTTAACTCCTGTGCAAGTAGCTGGAACTACGGTGGGAAGAGCCTCCCTTCATAACGAGGACTTAATTCGAGAGAAAGATATTCGCATTGGGGATACAGTCATCATCCATAAAGCGGGCGATATAATCCCTGAGGTGGTTGCGGTTATCCTGGAACAGCGACCTGAAGATTCTGTTCCTTTTGAAATGCCGACACATTGTATTGCTTGTGGAAGCGATTTAGTCCGAATCGAAGGTGAAGTCGCTTTACGCTGTGTTAATCCTACATGTCCTGCACAAATTGCAGAAGGCATTAAGCACTTTGTTTCTCGTAATGCGATGAACATCGATGGGCTGGGGGAAAAGGTTGTAGAGCAGCTTCTTCGTGAAGAATATATTCGGGATGTGGCTGATCTATATCATCTAGAAAAAGACCAGCTTGTCAAACTGGAGCGTATGGGTGAGAAATCAGCTGCTAATTTAGTGGAAGCAATTGAACGATCAAAAGAAAATTCAGTCGAGCGTTTGCTATTTGGTTTAGGAATTCGACATGTTGGCGAAAAAGCAGCCAAGCTTCTGGCAGAACAGTTTGAATCAATGGATGCATTGATGCTTGCAAAAGAAGAGGATATTATAGCTGTTAACGAAATAGGTAGTAAAATGGCGGATTCAATCGTAACGTATTTTTCTAGCGATGAAGTGAAAGAATTGATCGAACGACTGAAAGCAGCAGGAGTCAACATGCTGTATAAAGGGAAAAAAATTCAGGTTGAAGCTGGAGAAAATCCATTTGCAGGGAAAATCATTGTCTTAACGGGTAAATTATCCCAATTGACACGTAATGAAGCAAAGGTGAAAATAGAAGAGTTGGGCGGAACTGTTACAGGTAGTGTTAGTAAAAAGACTGACCTGGTAATTGCAGGCGAAGATGCAGGTTCCAAGCTGACGAAAGCGACAGAGCTAGGGATCGAAGTATGGGACGAAGACCGCCTAGTAGAACAATTACAACAGTAAAGGAGTTTCAAACGATGAACCGATTTCGCTGGATTCCGGCGATGGTCGTTGTTGCAATGCTAGCAGGTTGTGTGCCTTCCTTTAAAGAAGATACAGAAGTGTTAAAAGAGACAGATGAAACTGAAAGCGTAGTTGAAACGACAATCATCCCTAGTATGCAATTAAGTGATAGTTATTATCGAACGCTGGTGCCGTACAAAGAAAGTGCGAGCCGTGGGTTAGTTGTGTCAAATTTATATACAAAATATGACATCAAAGAAGTAGAAGAAGGTTTAATGCGACTTTCACAAAATGTATATGATACAGATAATTATTTCTTTCAAGAAGGACAGTATTTAGATAGTGATACGATTAGCAACTGGCTTGCCAGAAGCAATCAAAATCCAGATGAGCCAGAAGAAATGCGCGGATTAAATCCCGCAGATGTGGATGAGAGTGGTGCCAAGCTAGATCCGGTTACAAGAGCCAAACAAGCGCCCATTTACTTAGCTCATGTAATTGAGCAAAATTATCTTGTCAAAACAAATGATAATAAGGTAAAGCTTGGCGGTATTTCAATTGGTCTTGCATTAAATTCTGTTTATTATTACCAAAAAGAACAATATGGCGATACATTTGAAGAGCCGATTCCAGCTGCAGAGCTTGAGAAAAAAGGCAAGGAGATTGCAGAAGTGGTAATTTCTCGCCTGCGTCAACGCCAGGAGCTTCAGGATGTACCGATTGTAATTGGGTTATTTAAACAAGAAGCAAGAAATTCCATCGTGCCTGGAACATATTTTGCCTATAATGTTACAGATAAAGGCCAAAACAGTGTGGGAGATTGGCAAACTGTTAGCGAAAAATACGTTACCTTCCCGATGTCTTCGCCGGATGAGCTATATCGAAATGTTAATACAAGCTTCCAAAACTTTAAGCAGGACATCGATAAATACTTCTCCAATTATACGAGCGTAATCGGAAAAGGGTTCTATCAAAACAACACACTCCGTAAACTATCGATCGAGGTGCCAATCCAATTTTATGGAACTACCGAAATCATAGGATTTACGCAGTATTTATCAGGAGTCATCATGCAGCAGCTTCCTGTTGATCTAGACATAGAAGTAAGCGTCACATCCATTAATGGCGCTGAAGCATTAGTCATTAAAGAAGCAAACGAACAAGAACCATTCGTTCATATCTACGACTACTAAAAAGTGCAGCCCACGTGGCTGTGCTTTTTTATGTACTTTTTATGTGCCAGGTCCACAAACGATTCATAATATTTCGAATTGTTTGCGGACCTGGTTCCAAAACAATTCAAAACAATTCACTTATTTCGGATTCATAGGTTTGAATTTAATGAAGTTAAGGCGATAATAGAGTTTGATTCAATGTATTAAAATGGCAAAGTAATTCAATAATTACCTAATGTGACGAACATTGACAGGAAACTTCATGTTTTTATCCAAATTTATGATTTATTTAATCAAAAATGGTACAATTAATGATTATTGCCACGTAGAGATTATCGGAGGTGTAAATTTATGGCGAAACTATCAAAAGAAGAAGTAAAACACGTTGCACATTTGGCTCGTCTTGCGATTACTGATGAAGAGGCGGAAAAATTTGCAGACCAACTTGGGAAAATTACAGATTTTGCGCAAACATTAAACGAACTTGACACTACAAATGTAGCACCAACTTCACACGTTTTACCTATCGTAAATGTAATGCGCGAGGACGTTGCACAAAAAGGTTTAGACCGTGATGTAATGATGCTGAACGTAAAAGAACAAGTTGATGGTCAAGTAAAAGTGCCACCAATTTTAGAAGACTAAAACAAGCGCAAAAGGAGGTCAACTCATGACGTTATTCAAACTTTCATCAAAAGAATTACAAGAAGGCTTACATAACGGCGAATTCAAAATCGCTGACTTAACGAACGAAGCATTTGCCCGTATCGATAACCTAGATAACGATGTACAAGCTTTCTTAGCTTTAAATAAAGAAAAAGCAACAGAACAAGCGGCTCAAATGGATCAAGTACCATTTGAACAACGCGGCCCATTATTCGGTTTACCGATTGGTGTTAAAGATAACATCGTAACTGAAGGACTTGAAACAACTTGTGCTTCAAAAATTCTGGAAGGCTTCATGCCAATCTATGATGCAACTGTAGTGAAAAAACTACGCGAAGCAGGCATGGTAACGGTTGGAAAGCTTAACATGGATGAATTTGCAATGGGTTCGTCAAACGAAAACTCTGCCTATAAAACAACTAAAAACCCATGGAACTTAAACCACGTACCAGGAGGTTCTTCAGGTGCATCTGCAGCTTCAGTTGCAGCTGGTGAAGTACCTTTCTCTTTAGGCTCCGATACAGGTGGTTCAATTCGTCAACCAGCCGCTTATTGTGGCGTTGTTGGGATGAAACCAACGTATGGCCGTGTATCTCGTTTTGGTTTAGTAGCATTCGCTTCATCACTAGATCAAATCGGACCAATCACGCGTAACGTTTACGATAATGCACTTTTATTAGAAGCGATTGCTGGTGTAGATCCTAACGACTCAACTTCAGCAGACGTACCGGTGCCAAAC
>DAMDNS010000036.1:0-11043 GCA_032083605.1 Ureibacillus sp. | reverse complement strand
GATTTCTTCCAATTCCTGATCGTTTGAGCAAATCCCTCCGCCTGTTCCGCCAAGAGTAAAGGCAGGTCGTACGATTACTGGGTAGCCGATTCTGGCTACAAAGTTTTTTGCTTCCTCCAGGTTATGAATAATATCCGATTCAGGTACCGGTGCACCTAATTCATACATTAAGTTACGGAATAAATCACGGTCTTCGGCTTTATGAATCGCATCTAGCTTTGTCCCTAGAATTTCGATTCCCAGCTCATCCAAAATGCCGGAATCATTTAATTCAATGGCCATATTTAAACCAGTTTGCCCGCCAAGTGTAGGAAGGATTGCATCTGGACGTTCCTTACGTAAAATACGAGACACAAATTCTAGTGAAATTGGTTCAAGATAAACTTTGTCTGCAATTTCTGTATCTGTCATGATTGTTGCAGGGTTTGAGTTAATTAAGATTACTCGGTAGCCTTCCTCTTTTAAAGATAGGCAAGCTTGTGTACCTGCATAGTCAAATTCTGCTGCTTGGCCAATGACAATTGGACCTGATCCGATTACTAAAATAGTTTCTATATCTGTACGTTTAGGCATGTTGTTTCCCTTCCTTTACATGTGATTCCATTAGTTCGATAAATTCGTCAAATAAATGGTTGGAATCTTCTGGCCCAGGTGATGCTTCCGGGTGGTATTGTACTGTGAATACTGGATGTTTTTTGTGGCGCAAGCCTTCGACTGTCCCATCGTTTAAGGCAACATGTGTAACTTCTAAATCAGTACCCTCCAGTGAACTCTCATCAACGGCATAGCCATGATTTTGTGAAGTTAATTCTGTACGGCCAGTACGCAAATCTTTTACTGGGTGATTTGCTCCGCGGTGTCCGAATGGCAGCTTGAAGCTTTTTGCCCCACTCGCTAATGCAAACAATTGATGGCCTAAGCAAATACCGAAGATTGGCACTTTTCCGATTAAATTACGGATTGTTTCAATACCCTCTGTTACATCTGCTGGGTCCCCAGGGCCATTAGATAGCATAATGCCGTCTGGATGCCATGCTAAGATTTGTTCTGCAGAGGTGTTATAAGGTACCACCAATACGTCACAATCACGTTTGTTTAATTCTCTTAAAATACCATGCTTCATACCGAAGTCCATTAATACTACGCGTTTTCCACGGCCAGGGCTTGGGTAAGCCGCTTTTGGAGAAACTTCCTTCACATGGTTTGTAATAAGTGGTGTTGATTGCAATACTGCGACAATCTCCTCTACATTCACTTCTGCATCAGCCGCTGTCAATATTGCTTTTACAGCACCCTTTGAGCGGATAATTCTTGTTAATTTACGTGTATCAATTCCTTCGATGCCTGGAATGCCTTGTGCTAGTAAATAATCATTTAATGAAAGGTCACTTCTGAAATTTGATGGCTCTTTTGCAAGCTCTCGGCAAACCATTCCGCGAATAGCAGGTGTAATGGATTCAAAATCATCACGATTAATGCCGTAGTTTCCGATCAATGGATAAGTGAATGTAACAATTTGTCCATAGAAGGATGGATCTGATAAAGTTTCTTGATAACCAGTCATCCCTGTTGTAAATACTACCTCACCCTGTGATTCATTTTCGCTACCGAATGCGTAACCGCTAAATACTGTTCCATCCTCTAAAATCAATAATCGCTTTTTCATTATTTTGCCTCCTCGTAAAGTGAAACTTCAATTAGTGGGATGTTCCCCACTAATTTGTTAGTTGAACCAATCGGGTTTTTACGGACAGTTAATCCCCAACTTATCTGTTTAATTGTTGATAAATCCTTAAATAAGAGTCTTACTGTCCGTTTATACGCGGTAAACAATATTACCTTCTACCATTGTTAGTACTGGCCAGCCTTTTGCCTTCCATCCAGTAAATGGTGTATTGCGTCCTTTTGTTGCAAATTCATCTGGATTTATCGCTTGTTCTTTATTCAGGTCAATTAATACTAGGTCTGCTGCTGCTCCTGGTTCTACCGTTCCATAAGGAAGGTCAAAGATTCGTGCAGGCTTCACTGTCATCCAATCTACCAATTGCTTCAATGTCCATTTACCCGTTTCAACGAATTGTGTATATAGAAGCGGGAATGCTGTTTCAAAGCCCACAATTCCAAATGAAGCTCCAACCATTCCACAGCATTTTTCCTCAACTGTGTGAGGTGCATGGTCTGTCGCGATACAGTCGATTGTTCCATCAAGTAATGCAGCATGTAAGGAATCCTTATCGTCTGCTGCACGAAGCGGAGGATTCATTTTCCAGTTTGCATCGTCGCTTGGAATATCCATTTCTTCTAACAGAAGATGGTGCGGACAAACTTCCGCAGTTACGCGAATGCCTGCTGCTTTTGCATCTCTTACTGCACGTACTGATTCTTTCGTAGATACGTGACATACGTGGTAGCGAGCCCCTGCAGCTTCAGCAAGTAGAACGTCTCGTGCAATTTGTACTGATTCACAAATGGATGGGATACCAGGCAATCCAAGTTCTTTATTTCGTTTCCCCTCATGCATAACTCCGTCATAGATTAAGGAGTTATCTTCACAGTGTGCTACCACAACCATGTCCAGCTTTGCGGCCGCCTGCATTTGTTCGTACATTGTTGCTGCAAGCTGTACACCTACACCATCGTCAGAGAATGCAACTGCTCCACTTTCTTTTAGTGCAGCTAAGTCAGTGCGCTCGTCGCCAGATTGTGCAACCGTTAAGGATCCGTATGGTAATACGCGTACTTTCGCACTTTGTTCAATCAAGCTGTTTATTAATTGCAAATTTTCAACCGAATCAGGCACTGGTTTTGTATTTGGCATCGCACAAATTGTTGTAAAACCACCCTTTGCAGCAGATGCTGTACCCGTTGCGATTGTTTCCTTATGTTCAAAGCCGGGCTCACGCAGATGCACATGGACATCTACAAATCCGGGCGTTAGTAAGTTACCGTTTCCATCAATGATTGTTGCATCGCTTGGCTGTTCGCCGCCGATTTCTTTGATGCGGCCTTTTATGATTGTTACCGCAGTATCAACTAATTCACCATGTTCATCTAATAATCGTACATTCTTAATATATGTTGTCATCTCTATCTTCCTTTCAGGACTGTCTCTAAGATTGCCATTCTGACATAAACGCCATTTCGAACCTGAGCAAATATCCTTGATCGCTCGCATTCGACCAACTCCGATACGATTTCTACATCTCGGTTTACTGGCGCTGGATGCATGATAATCGCATTTTTTTTCATTTTTGCCTCTCGCTCAAAAGTAAGGCCGAATTGCTCATGGTAGCTTTCTTTTGAGAAGCTTTTATTGATTACATGGCGTTCATGCTGGATACGCAGTAACATGACCACGTCACTGTCCTCAATCAGTCCATCCCAAGAATGATGTGCTTCAAATCCACCTGCCCATTCCGGCGGACATAAGAAACGAACGTTAACCCCTAATCGCTTCAATGCAGTTGCATTTGATTTTGCGACACGGCTATGAGATATATCACCAACGATTGTTACATTTAAGCCTTCAAATGAACCAAACTCTTTATGTATCGTATATAAATCCAGCAAGCTTTGGGAAGGATGCTGACCGGCTCCGTCTCCAGCATTAATCACTGCTACATTGATGCCTTCAAGAAGCTCGTTATAGTATTCATCTTCTTTTGCCCGAATGACAACTGCGTCCATGCCGATCATTTCCAGTGTTTTCACTGTGTCATACATCGTTTCCCCTTTTAAAGCACTGGAAAAACCGGCATCAAACGGGATAACTGTACATCCCACTTTTCTTTCAGCCATTTCAAAGCTTGTTTTTGTTCTTGTACTTGGCTCAAAGAATAGATTGGCAACATTATAGGATTGTGTTAATGTTGTCAGTTCGCCATCTTCAAATTGAGCAGCGCGCTTTATAATCATCATCACTTCTTCATTTGATAGATGTTCCATCGATAATAGATTTCTCATTACCTCTTCCTCCTAATTCGCGTTTTCCTTCGAAAACTCGTTTAACAAAACCCTATTAGTAGAAAAATGCCTCGCAAAAGTACATTCGCGAGGCATTCGAGGTATAACAAGCTAAGGGTACCCAAATTTGTGTACCTGCTTAGTGTTTCCCCTTCTTTGCCTCTCTGGACAATTCATTAAAAGGTTGTTTTATTCTTCTAATAATGTATCTTTTTTATCCCTGCCTGGTAATACAAGGTTTAAAATCACCCCAACGATGGCTGCCAGTGCCATTCCTTCAATCGAGAAAGACTCGTTGAATCTTAGTGCAGCTCCGCCAATCCCAACTACCAGGATGACCGATGCAATCACCATATTGCGGCTATTGCCAAAGTCGATGTTGTTTTCGACAAGCATACGCAAACCACTTGATGCAATAATCCCGAATAGCAGGATGGAAATTCCGCCAAGAACAGCTGTAGGAATCGTCTGTACAAGTGCCATTGCTTTTCCAAAGAAGGAGAAGAGAACGGCTAAGACCGCTGCACCAAAGATTACATACACTGAAAATACTCTTGTTATTGCCAGGACTCCGATGTTTTCACCGTAAGTTGTTTTAGGTGGTCCACCAAGCAATGCACTTACAAATGTTCCTAATCCGTCACCAAGTAATGATCTATGTAAACCTGGATCTTTTATGTAATTGCGGTTCACCACTTTCCCTAATACTAATTGGTGACCGATATGTTCTGAAATTGTTACAATTACGATTGGCACCATCGCCAGTAAAATAGTTGATGTAATTTTAAATTCGTAATCGACTCCGGGAACCAAGAATTCAGGTAGGGCAAATAATTTTGCTTGTGCTACCGGAGAAAAGTCTACAATTCCGATGATTGCCGAATAAAGATATCCTACGATTAATCCTAAAAGGATTGGCATCGTGCTTAATATGTTTTTGAAATATACATTGAAAATGATTGCTGCAAACAGTGTGACTAGAGCTGCCGTGAAATGCTTGAAGCTGTATTCTCCATTTACATTCATCGCCATATCTACTGCAGTACCTGCAAGACCAAGTCCGATTACGATAATAACTGGTGCTACTACAATTGGTGGCAGTAAACGCATTAACCATTTATAACCTGTTTTCCAAATTAACAAGGATACTATTCCGTAAACAAGTCCGACTGCCATCGCACCTATCATTGCATTTCCCGGGCTTACACTAGCTCCATTTTCGTCCAGTCCGCCAGCTGCAATTAAAATCGGTGCAATGAAGGCAAAGGAAGAACCCAGATATGCCGGTACTTTAAATTGGGTAATCAGCAAGAAAATGATCGTTGCAATTCCACTTGTCAGTAAAGCGATTGCAGGGCTTAGTCCTACTAATTGGGGTACTAATATTGTTGAGCCAAACATTGCAAACATATGCTGAAAACTTAATGTAATGAGCTGGCCAGCTGATGGCTTATCATTGATGTCTAAAACCGCTTTTGACATGTTCTTTTCCCTCTTTTTTCAATTAATCTTCTTTGTGTAGTGTTACGTTATCTTCTTTGTCTACTTCTGTTAGTCGAACGACGATTCTCTCAACACCGGATGTCGGAATGTTTTTCCCTACATAATCCGCACGGATTGGCAATTCACGATGACCTCTATCTATTAGAACCGCTAGTTGAATATGAGAAGGACGGCCTAAATCCATTACTGCATCTAAAGCTGCTCGCACTGTGCGCCCTGTATAAAGCACATCATCTACCAGGATAATTTTTTGATTGGCTACTACATAGTCAATATCAACCTGTTGTACAAGTGCTTCACCATTCTCATTTTTCATTGATAAATCATCGCGATAGAGTGTGATATCTAATTCCCCTGTACGAATCGGCTTCCCTTCGATTTTCTCGATTTTTTCTGCCAGCCTTCTCGCCAGAAAAGCACCGCGCGTTTTAATTCCTACTAGAATACACTCGTCGATCCCTTTGTTTTTCTCGATTATTTCATGGGCAATTCTTGTTAAAGCTCGATTCATTGAAGGACCATCCAAAAGCACTGTAATTTGTCCCATCTTTTTTCCTCCTTCCTATATTTTGATTTTCGTTACGAAACAGTCACAAGAGGGTTGCAGTTTTCAACATATTCTGCAAAATAAAAACCTCTCAAAGCCAAGGCTTTAAGAGGTTGGATATACGTGTTGAAATAACATGTTTGGACAATTTTCGCGCCATAAGCATGACATTGCACTTATTTCTCTAAAATAACCTGTGAGTGATTATACTCTACCCGTTGGTTCTTTTAAAAGCGCATAAAAATCCCATAACATTTCTACATGTACCTTCTCAGCCTCTCTGGACTGCCATTAAAGGTGAATATATTTAGTTTAAAATTTCTAGTTACCCATCTCTGTGGGTTATTCACTGTTGTTAGTATAGACTTGTAAAAGTTTCAAGTCAACCCTATTTTAAAAATTATTAGAATATAATTAATTTAATTACGGAATCCAATCCAAATTAGTCGTGGTTTTGGCGAGCGGTCAAAGCATACAAGAGCCGAGGATCCTTTTACTTTCGTATTAGTTACGATGTTTACATAATAGGCTTTTGGTTCTGGATAGGATTTACACCGTAATTAAGTATGCGATTTCAGCTATTTAGGTCACTTGTATTGATCCGTTTAGATTTTACTTTACTGAATTGTGACACTTCCCGCCTTTCCCTTCTCTGTTTTGTCTCGGTTTCGCTTCGACTGCTTTGTTGTCCGTCAAAAGCACAAAAGCCGCAGAGTCAGCTGGCGGCTGTTACTCTGCGGCTTTTCAATTATTTTCCTTGTCTTAACTCTTCTAATAATGCTGAATAATCAGCTGGAAGCGGTACTTCAAACTCAAGGTATTCTTCCGTTGTAGGGTGTACAAATCCTAATACCCCTGCATGCAATACTTGTCCACCAAAATCAATCGTCTTTTTCGGACCATATTTCGGATCCCCAACAAGTGGATAGCCAATATAATTCATATGAACGCGAATTTGATGAGTACGTCCCGTTTCAAGACGACATTCAACCAGCGTATAATTGCCAAGTCGCTCCATTACGCTAAAATGCGTGACAGCATGCTTCCCATTATCAACCACTGCTTGCTTTTGGCGATCTTTTGAATCACGTCCAATTGGTGCATCGATTGTTCCTTTATCATGAGCAATATGTCCATGTACTAAGGCTGTATACTTACGTGTTACCGTTTTATTTACTAATTGTTCCACAAGTGAATGGTGGGCATGATCATTTTTTGCTACCATCAACAAACCCGATGTATCCTTATCGATACGATGCACGATACCAGGTCTTAAAATCCCGTTAATGCCCGATAAATCCTGACAATGATGCATTAATCCATTTACTAATGTACCAGTTAAGTGACCTGGTGCAGGATGGACAACCATTCCTTTTGGTTTATTGACAACTAAAACGTCTTTATCTTCATAAATAATTTCTAAATCTAGATTCTCTGGAATTACTTCAAGGCTTTCAGGATCAGGCACGTCCACTTCAATCACATCGCCTGCTTTTACTTTGTATTTTGCTTTTATATCTTCACCATTTACTTTGATGATTCCGTCTGTAATCCAATTCGAAATTTGAGATCTTGACCACTCTTCTTGAATTGTAGAAAGCGCCTTGTCAATACGCTCTCCTGCATTTTCTTGTTCGATTGTAATCGTAACAACTGTCATTATTTCACCTTTTTCTTTTCATTCCGTTCTTCTCTAAGCATTACTAAAATAAGCATGATAACTGAAATTGTTAAAGCTGCATCAGCAATATTAAAAATTGGGAAGTCATAATTAATAATCGGGATCAGTACATCGATAAAGTCGACAACTTCTCCTCTAAAAATTCGATCGATAAAATTACCCAAAGCTCCACCGAGTAATACCATTAAACTGATTCCAAAAGCGGGTTTTCCTTTCGCTTCTTTATGGAAATAATAAATAATCCCTGCAATCACGATTAGCGTGACAACTGTAAAAATCCACATTTGCCCTTCCAGCATGCCCCACGCAGCACCACGATTGCGATGCGAAAGAAGTCCAAACCATGGATCCCAAATAACAATACGATCCCCTAATTCCATATTCTTAACTATTAACCATTTTGTCCACTGATCTAATAGTATAACGATTGCAGCGATACCATAGTATTTATACACAGTATTCCCCCATTTGCCAATAATCTTTACGTATTTTCACTACAAAATTAAACTTAGAAAAGATTAAATTAATTTTATACCGTTATCCTAACACGGAACGACGCAAGCTGGTACTAAACGCTAATAGTTGATGGTACCTTTTCGATTTAAAAACAACCGCCCCCGAAAACGAGAGCGGTTATTTATCTGCGTCGCATAGGCTATTGAAACTGGCTCGTATTTTGATTAAAGCTGTTGAGTGATTGATATATCCGCAGTTTTAGTGTTTTTCCTGCCACTTTCAGTCAGAAATCCGCCACTTTTTCCAATATATCCGCCAATTCAAAAGTGTAAAAAATTATACGTAGTGTTTTTCAACTACATCCGCACAACGGCTGCATAATGTAGAATGTGCCTCGTTTTGACCTACTGTATCCGAGTAAGACCAGCAGCGTTCACATTTTTCTCCGCCCGCTTTTTCTACAAGAATCGAAGTTTTATCTAGGACAAGGGCATTTTCAGGTGCATTTTCTTTACCTGTTACAACTTCTAGCTGAGAGATAATGCAGCTTTGTGCAAAGTTAACAGCTGGATCATTTAAAAGTGCTGTCACTTCTTCATTTGCATAGATAGTTAATTTCGCTTCTAATGATTTACCAATTGTTTTTGCGTTACGTGCTTCTTCTAGCGCCTTTAGTACTTCGTCACGAACAGCAATTACTTTTTCCCATTTTGCACGAAGCTCTGAGAAATTGCTATGCTCGTCAACTTCAGGGAAGTCTGTCAATTGAACTGATACTTCCTCTTCGTTTAAGTAAGACCATAGCTCATCTGTCGTATGTGGCAGAATTGGCGTTAAAACTTTCAATAATGTTTGAAGCGTATCATACATTACCGTTTGCATTGCACGACGGTCATGGTTATCTTTACCTTCGATGTACACAACATCTTTTGCAACATCTAGATAGAATGCGGATAATTCAACCGCAACAAAGTTATTGATTGTATGGTAAACAGATGCGAATTCATAGCGATCATAAGCCGCACGAACTGCTTTTAATACATCCTGCAAACGCATATACATGTATTGATCCATTTCACGTAAATCATCGTATGCAACACGGTCTGTTTTTGGATTGAAATCAGAAACATTACCGTGTAGGAAACGTAGGGTGTTACGGATTTTACGATATACTTCGGAAATTTGCTTTAGCATATCCATCGAGATACGCACATCTGCAGTATAGTCTACTGAAGCAACCCATAGACGAAGGATATCTGCACCGTATTGGTTCATTACTTTTTCAGGAATGATAACATTTCCTAAGGATTTACTCATTTTACGACCGTCGCCATCCAATACGAAACCGTGTGTTAATAGACCTTTATATGGTGCATAGCCATTGATTGCAACAGAAGTAATCAATGAAGAGTTGAACCATCCACGGTGTTGGTCAGAGCCTTCAAGGTAAAGATCGGCTGGATATTTCATGCCGCGTTCCACTAATACACCTTGGTGTGATGAACCAGAGTCGAACCATACGTCCATGATGTCATTCTCTTTAGAGAATTTGCCATTTGGACTTCCTGGATGAGTGAATCCTTCTGGAAGTAAATCTTTCGCTTCCCATTGGAACCAAATATTTGACCCATGTTCACGGAAAAGTTTTGAAACATGTGCAATTGTTTCAGGAGTGATAATTTCTTCACCATTTTCAGTGTAGAATACTGGAATTGGAACACCCCAAGCGCGTTGTCTTGAAATACACCAGTCCCCGCGGTCACGAATCATATTAAATAATCGAGTTTCACCCCAAGCAGGTGTGAAAGTTGTATCTTCAACCGCTTTTAATAACTCGTCACGGAACGCTTCAACTGAACAGAACCATTGAGGCGTTGCACGGTAAATAACCGGTTTTTTCGTACGCCAGTCATGTGGGTATGAGTGTGTAAAGAAGGACAATTTTTCAAGAGCGCCTACTTCTTTTAATTTTTCAGTAACAACTTTGTTGGCATCGTTGTAGAATAAGCCTTCAAATCCAGGCGCTTCAGTTGTATAGCAGCCTTGGTCATTGATTGGGCTTAAAACCTCTAAACCATAGCGTTTACCAACCTGGAAGTCATCTTCCCCGTGACCTGGAGCTGTATGAACACATCCTGTACCAGCATCGGTAGTAACATGATCTCCTACCATGATTAAAGAATCGCGGTCATAGATTGGGTGTTTCGCAACAATGTATTCTAGCTCTTGCCCTTTAACTTCTTGAACTACCTCTGCATTTTCCCATTCCAGCGTTTCAGAAACTTTTTCTAATAACTCCTTAGCAATGATGAATTTGTTATCATTCACAGCTACTACCACATAAGTGATTTCAGGGTTTAAAGAAATTCCCAGGTTTGCTGGAATTGTCCATGGAGTTGTCGTCCAGATGATGAATTTCGCATCTTCAGGAACAACGCCTTTAGCGTCTTTAATACCAAAGCTTACATAGATCGAAGGAGATTTAATATCTTGATATTCGATTTCTGCTTCCGCCAATGCCGACTCTGATGAAGGTGACCAATAAACTGGTTTTAAGCCTTTGTAGATATAGCCCTTTTCAGCCATTTTACCGAATACTTCAATTTGGCGTGATTCGAATTCAGGCTTTAACGTGATATAAGGATTCTCCCAATCTCCGCGAACACCCAGACGTCTGAATTGTCCTTTTTGGTTTTCAACTTGCTCATATGCATATTTTTCACAAAGCTCACGGAACTCGGCTACTGTCATTTCTTTACGCTTAACGCCTTTGTTTGTTAGCGCCTGCTCGATTGGTAAACCGTGCGTATCCCAGCCCGGTACGTAAGGTACATGGTAGCCGGTCATTGAACGATGACGTGTAATCATATCTTTCAGGACTTTGTTTAATGCA